>NZ_JADBTF010000001.1:0-9784 GCF_020246295.1 Microcystis sp. M090S1
AATTGACATCCTCGCCGCCCTAAAAGTGCGGCGATTCCTAAACCTCACGATTTAAGTTTCTGCTTCAACCACCGTTGCATACCACGGTTAAAAAACCATGTACTGTCTTACACAAAGTCCACAGACTTTCGCTCCATTTCAGAAGCCCGATTCCGTGTGTCCCACGGTACGGTTCTGACTAAACGCTTCTTGTACTTGTTGCGCGCGACTTTTTACCCGGACAAGCTTTTCTGAACGGAACCCCCTAAGCCGAGTTTTCAAGGTGCTGTCCGCCCACTTGGTTTTCGAGACGGTCTTTTTAAGACTAACGTAAAGCCAACCTAGAACGGCGGGGTTTCCCACCCAAAATTTTCGATGATCATTTTTTTTGTAGGAGAACTTTAGTGGCAATTACTACCTCAGCTTCCCGTTTAGGGACAACCGCTTTTAGCGAGGTTGCTCCCGTGGAATTACGTCCCGATTGGTCTCGTGACGACGCACAGGCGGTTATTCGCGCTGTCTATCGTCAGGTGCTAGGCAATGACTATATCATGCGTTCCGAGCGCCTTACCAGTGCCGAATCCTTACTCTGCAATGGTTCGATCACCGTGCGGGAATTCGTCCGCGCCGTGGCCAAATCGGAACTGTATAAGAACAAATTCTTCTACGGTAACTTCCAAACCCGCGTCATCGAACTTAATATCAAACATCTTTTAGGTCGCGCTCCCTACGATGAGTCGGAAGTGGTCTATCACCTCGATCTCTACGAAAACAAAGGATTCGAGGCCGATATCGACTCCTACATCGATTCCGCCGAATATACCGAAAACTTCGGCGATAGCATCGTTCCCTACTATCGCGGTTTTGCCAGCCAACCCGGTCAAAAAACCGTGGGATTTACCCGGATGTTCCAACTCTATCGCGGTTATGCCAACAGCGATCGCTCTCAGATTGCCGGCAAAACCTCCCGTTTAGCGGTGGAATTAGCCCAAAACGGGGCTTCGGCAGTAGTCGGTCCCTCTGGTGGCAGCGATGGTTGGGCCTATCGTCCCTCTGGTCAACGCAACACCCCCAGTAAAGCTCTTGGTGGTAGTGTGGCCTATGGTAATGTGGGTAAGCTCTATCGCGTGGAAATTGCCGCCATCAGCAAACCGGGTTATCCCAGTGTCCGTCGCAGTAGCAAAGCGGTTATCGTCCCCTTTGAACAGTTAAATAACACCCTGCAACAGATCAACCGTCTCGGTGGCAAAGTTGCCAGCATCACCCCCGCTAGTTTGAACTAATTTTCTAGCTTAAGATAGCTAAAAGTCTCCCGGGCAGCCGTCAGGTTCACCGGGAGACTTTTTTCTAGGGAACTGGCAGAAATTGACCCTCAGCAGATCGAGCAAACCTGTAGAATGAAAATAGTTCTATCGTTTTAATGCCTGTGACTGTCACTTCGATCGCTTTTGACTCTATCGATACTGCCTTAGCGGAAATCAAAGCTGGACGGGCTATTGTAGTAGTTGATGATGAGAATCGCGAAAATGAAGGAGATCTAATCTGTGCGGCCCAATTTGCCACCCCCGATCTGATTAACTTCATGGCAGTGCAAGCTCGCGGTTTAATCTGTCTGGCAATGACGGGAGAGCGTCTTGATGCTCTCGAATTACCCTTGATGGTGACAAAAAACACCGATAGCAATCAAACCGCTTTTACCGTTAGCATCGATGCCGCTCCCCATTTAGGGGTTAAAACTGGCATTTCGGCAGAAGATCGGGCGAAAACCGTGCAAGTTGCCATTAATCCGGTTACTCGTCCCGACGATCTCACCCGTCCCGGTCATGTCTTCCCGATTCGTGCTAAAGCCGGTGGGGTCTTAAAACGCGCCGGTCATACGGAGGCAGCCGTGGATCTAGCTCGGTTAGCCGGGTTGTATCCGGCGGGAGTTATCTGTGAGATCCAAAATCCCGATGGTTCCATGGCCCGTTTACCGCAACTATTTGAATACGCTCGTCAACATAATCTAAGGTTAATTAGCATTGCCGATCTGATCGGTTATCGCTTAAAACACGATCGCTTTGTCCATCGGGAAACGGTCTGTGATTTTCCCAGTCAATTCGGCACTTTTCAGCTTTATGCCTACCGAAATTTATTAGATCAAACCGAACACATCGCTATTGTGAAAGGGGATCCCGCTCTCTTTGGCGATCAACCTGTAATGGTACGAATGCACTCAGAATGTCTGACCGGGGATGCTTTGGGATCCTTGCGTTGCGATTGTCGGCAACAGTTACAAGCTGCCCTAAAAATGATCGAAAACAACGGTTTGGGGGTGGTGGTTTACCTGCGACAGGAAGGACGGGGAATTGGCTTAATTAATAAGCTAAAAGCCTATTCTTTACAGGATATAGGACTAGATACGGTGGAAGCCAACGAAAGGTTAGGATTTCCCGCCGATTTGCGCGATTACGGCATGGGGGCGCAAATGCTCAACGATTTGGGGGTGAGAAATATTCGTTTAATTACCAATAATCCCCGTAAAATTGCCGGATTAAAAGGCTATGGTTTGGAAATAGTCGAGCGAGTACCTTTGCTGATCGAGGCTAATGATTATAATTCCAATTATCTGGCCACAAAAGCGGAAAAGTTAGGACATCTATTCCTACAAACCTATCTAGTCACCATCGCTCTCAGTTGGGGGGAAAATCCGCCGTCAATTTCGCAAAGATATCATCAATTGGAGAAATTACGGCAGTTAAGTCGCGCTAATCAATTATCTCTCCAAGAAGAAACCCGACCGGTAGCCAATGCCCTTTTTGATCGCGCCCCTTTGATCGTACATTTAGGTTTAGATATTCGTCAGGGTGTCAGCAGTAATTGGTATAAAAATCCTTCCCATCCTTATCTTCTGGTTATTGACAAGATATTAAATGACATTAAAGATTGGTCGGAAATTGAACGCTTAGAATTTTTAATTTCCGACGGAGACGATTCGATGACGGGATTACAAATGAAACTCGAACGTCAAAAAATGTCCGATGAAGATTTCTCACAATTACCACAATTAGCTACCCAAATTATCTACAGTTTTACTCGTGAGTCAGCCAAAAATTAGTTTTTGATGACTGGAAAAGATTGTAACAGTTATAATTAAATAAAGCTAGTGTAACGGGGAAAAACCATGACAACTCTCGACATTTTACCGGAAGTTACCTGTCCCCCCACCGATTTATGGAGTGATGAACCACCTTTGGAAAGTGATCTACATCTGCAACAAATTACAATTCTGATCGGTTGTTTGGAAAGGTTATGGCAAGAAAGAAGTAATTACTATGCTTCGGGCAATCTTACCATCTACTATAACGAAGAACAACTAAAAAAACGTGATTTTTGTGGTCCTGATTTTTTTGTCGTCTTAGATACGGAAAAACATTCGCGTAAAAGTTGGGTAGTCTGGGGAGAAGGGGGTAAATATCCCAATGTGATCGTGGAAATTCTCTCCCCATCCACTGCTAATATCGATCGCAATAAAAAGAAAAATCTCTATCAAAATACCTTTCGGACTCCTAACTATTTCTGGTTTGATCCTGAAAGTTTAGAACTGCAAGGATTTAGATTAATTGCTGGACAATATCAAGCTATTCCCACTAATGAAAACGGCTATTTATGGAGTGAACAATTAGAACTCTATTTAGGCATTTTTGAGAGGAAATTGCGTTACTTTACCCCCACGGGTGAATTAGTGCTAACTGCCGCAGAAGCAGAATTACAGGAACGACAAGCGAAGGAACAGGCTATCCTCGAAAAAGAACAAGCTATCTTGGAAAGGGAAAGATTAGCCCAAAAATTACGAGAATTGGGCATTGATCCTGAAACTATCTGATTGATCAATATCTCCAGTTTAGGTAATTGCTATCCTAGAAACGGTCTTAATTTAACCTTATTTTTCCTGTCTTTCTAAGGCTAATTGTACTAACTTATCGACCAATTTATCAAACTCTAAACCGGTGGCTTTCCAGAGTTGGGGATACATACTAAAATTAGTAAACCCCGGCAGAGTATTAATTTCATTGAGAAACACTTCCCCAGTCTTTTCCACATAGAAAAAATCCACCCGCGACAATCCCGCAGCATCCACAGCTTTAAATGCTTCTACAGCCATTTCTCGCACTTGATTAGCAATTTTATCAGGAATATTAGCGGGAATAACCATACTCGATCGCCCGTCAGTATATTTAGTTTCATAGTCATAAAAATCACTATCAAAAGTAATTTCTCCCACCAAAGAAGCTTGGGGATTATCATTACCTAAAACCGCACATTCGATTTCTCTTGCGGTTACTCCTGCTTCAACAATAATCCGTCGATCATAACTAGCAGCACTATCTAAAGCAGCCTCTAATTCTTGCCGGTTGCGCGCTTTACTAATACCCACCGAAGAACCTAAATTAGCCGGTTTAATAAAACAAGGATAACCTATTTCCTCGGCGATTTGATCGCACAATTGCGGAAAAATACAGGGATTTGACCACACTTGCGAGCGGGTTACGGCCTTATACTTAACTTGGGGTAATCCAGCGGCTGCAAAAGCAGTTTTCATGGCAATTTTATCCATGCCTAGGCATGAACCCAGTACCCCACTACCCACAAAAGCAACCCGCATGAGAGTGAGTAATCCTTGTAAAGTGCCGTCTTCTCCATTCGGTCCGTGGAGAATTGGAAACCAAACCTCCATTTCCCTCACTTCCGGGGGAAATTGCCAGATATTGACTTTTATATTACTCTCAATAGCTAGGGGTTGCCCAGAGGTTAAAATTTGTCTAGCAGTTGCTGCCGAATGCCAACAGCCATTTTTATCGATATAGAAGGGGATAACTGCGTATTTGTCAAGATTTTCGGGATAATTAAAAGCTTGCAGGATCGATCGAGCCGAATTGATAGATACCTCGTGTTCTCCCGATCGACCACCAAACAACAATCCTACCTTGATCTTATCCATGTTATCCTCTCTAGACCCAGCTAGATCCTAAATTAGAGTTCAACTATCATATATACTATGGGCGGAGTTGACAATAGTTGCCAATGATTTAGATGCAGCTGTTCCTCGTCAGATCGAGGTTTTGGCAAAACCTCAAGATAAATTAATTATCGATCGGGATGAAATTTGGTCGTTCTTTCCCTAAAAAAATGGATAATCACTTTGGAGCTATTCACCCCCCGAAATTGAATGATTATTTAGCTAATTTTTCCAGTTTTTTCTTATACCAATTCTCCAAAGTCTGACTACAGAAGTTTAATCCCCCTAAATCCCCCTTAAAAAGGGGGATTTAAAGGGGGACTTAAATTCGATATGTAGTTTTCATTTAGAGAAATGATATAAACCTCTCAGCATCTCGCCTATGCCATGAACTTTGCCAACCTCCTGACTGTAGCATTGCCAGTCTGACTGCGTTGGCACTCGCCCTCCCCAACCTCAGAGCCAGATCGCCCAATAAGAAGCGATCGCTTTCCTACCTGTGGTTAAGAGTCCTTACAATGGCACTGCACGCCGCATTAAGTGAAAATAGCCCGATTCGTTGACAAACAACACAATATGCTTATCAGCAAAGAGGAATATCCTATCGTCGATAAATAATCTACCTTGAAGGAATTTCTAACCATAATTCAACAGTTCCCTGACTAGGCTTTTTCCCGCTATAAGATACAAAAGGTTTTGCTTCAATATTAGGAACTTGACTAATAGAATATCCGAGATTCCGCAAAGCACGGGTCGCATCTTGGGCGAGACTTTCTGCTGCCACCCTATCTTGAGTGTAGAAGTATCGAACTTGGTGCTTACCAGCGGCTCCACCCTCCCTATCTTCTCCAGGAACAATATAGTCTGCTTTTTTGAGGTCCTCCGATAGAGCCTCTGCCTGCTCACGTTTCCCCCCTGCGAACTGGAAGAACACCGTTGTCCTTTCACGTTTTTTTGCTAAACTTTGCTCTGCTTTCTGGGTTGCTGAAATCACGGACTGAATAGCAGCTTTTCTTTGCTGGGCAGCCTGTGCTGATTCGCCCCCCGGTTTTTGTACACTAACTGTGACGATACTATTCAGTTTATCTACCTGTATAGCTAACTCTTTAAGTTGACTTTGAAGAGACTTTACGCTTGAGTCGAGCGGCTGTCTTTGACTTGCGATGTCCAAACTTGTCGAGATTTTATCGAGCTTTTGTATTTTGTCATCCAGTATTTTTACCTTTTGAATGTTATCATTTAGTCCCTTAGCTTGGGGACGGAAAGCTCTTAATTCTCGCTGCACTTGCTCAATTATAACCTTTGCCTCTTTTGCTTTCAATCGTGTCTCGCTAATAAGCTCTCTAACTTCATCACGCTTTACCTGAAGCTCTTGCTCAAATTCTTGCTTAATTTCCGACTTAATCTCTGTCCTAATACTCAGGACAACATTCACGCCTAAGATACCGCATACGGTAATCACTGCTGTCCCGATAGCCGCATACCAACTGAACAAGTCTGAACGAACTCGCTCCGTCACCCGATCAGCAAGCCGTCGTTCTAAAAGTTCAAGCCGATCCTCATCTAGCTCTTCCATTTTACTTTCTAATATCCACGCAGTTTTTCTATCTATAATATAGCATTGGTAAATAGTTTTTTTAGACCTTTAAAAAAAATCTTATAGCGTTTCCTAAGCTAGTGAGGTACGCCTATTTTTCTTCCCTTTTGCCGTTCGGACTTCGGCGTGAGACTTCGGACGTTCGGCGAGCTAAGTCGAACGCTGGGCTAACGGCCGAAGCCTTTTGCCCCTTGCCTTTTGCCTAAAAACCATAACTTTTGTACCTCAGCCGACTGAAAAACGCTATAATCTGCTCTAAAATGAGCGAGTTAAGAGGATTAGTGGTCATAATTTCCCTAAGAAGCTGCAAAAAACCTAGCCTTTCTTATCAAGATGAAGTGTAGGCTAATTTGGTATGAACGACCGACGACTGACTCCCGAAAACTTCCTATCCTAAATTAATACCACAGCAGTGGCCACTTTGTCACATGGTTAATAATGAAAAAAATTGCTGGCATATTACAGATTTAAGTCAATAAATGGGCAGCCGTTTAGCTAGGCAGTCATTCTAAAGATAAGATTCCCGAGAGCGATGGTAAAGTTGAGACTAGAATTGAGGAGACAGTCGGGAAATTTTTACCTAATCAAGAAAAGATGGCTCTCTGAGTCTTTGGGTGAAAAATGTTCACCACGTCACATTATGCACGGAAGCTTTCATAGGTGGCAACTTAAGCAAGAAGCTTAATTATCAAGAGTAGCTGATCATCCAAGGGGAAGGACGTAAAAAATGGTAAAATAAGGCGGATAAATCTAAAAATAATCTTCATTCCTACCCCTACTATTTTTTTAGGTTTCAGAGGGGAAGTAACCAAACAGTTTTTTATAATCAGAGGCTAGATATCCTCGGTGAAAAAAACCTAATTCTTCAGCAATTTCATAAATTAATTTTGTCTGATTATTCTGGCTAAGAGATTGATGTAAAGCATTAAGACGAAGCAATTTAAAATAATTGTAAGGAGACATTTGATAGAAGTCTTTAAATATATATTATAAGGTGCGTTGACTTACTTTTAAGTATTGACAAATCGCTGGAATAGTAAGATCAGAACGCAGATTTTTTCTCATCATTTCTTCTGCTTTTTTGAGGATAGAGGTGCGTCTGATAGTGTTTTTAGGAGTTGTAATATCTTTGGTTACTGCTAAAGTCAAAAGAAAATCTTTGACTATTTCTTCTTTTAATTTCTGCCTGACAAAATTTAATCTTAATGCTTTTCTTTGCCAAGATATTTGTTGACAATCTAAATTAAATAGCATTCGATAAAGTTGATGACAAGATTGTTGGAGATGACGAATTTTTTCCGATGGGCAAATCACAATAGAAGAAGCGGAAGAATTTAAAAACTTTTTCGCTTCTGGTAGCTCTAAAGTTTGGCACAATTGTTGCAGATAATTATCATGAACGTAAAGCTGAAAACGATTGGAAAAAGGATGTTGAAAAACGGAAATTTCTGATTTAGGGGGGATAATCACAAGATAGTTATTTTCTAATGGATACAAATTTTGGAATAAGACAGAATTCACTTGAACAGGAATCGTAAAAACCCATATTTTAGAATGGATTACTCCCGCAACATTCGTTAAACAATTACGTTGCGATAATTCTAACATCACTTCATCGATGATGATCCTTGAAAGATACCCTTCAAAATGATCACCACTGAGTTGTAAAGCATCTACGTTGAGAAATTCTCGATTCTGAAAATAGCGAGAAAAGTCACAAACATATTCACTTTTAAAGGTTAATTCCTGAGAATTAATTAAAATATTGGTTTTATTGTCAAAAATAAACATCTATATATAACTATTTGGTTATTGAGTAAAGTTAAAATTTTTTTGCCCATCAATTTAAAAACTTGCGTTTTTTGGATCATCTTAGCATAGAAGACTGAGTAGTATGAGTTACAGCAGAGTTGGTTTGTTAATTTTGTCCATCAGTGTAATTCCAGCTAAATCTCTCACTTTTTTCCGTTATCAATTACTAAGGAGATTTCGATGGCTAAACAATATATGCCACTTGAAGATTGCCCTGGGTCTGCGGTATTGGGTGGAGAAATTCCGCAATTACGTCCCCCAGCATTTTCTGATGACCGACAATATACCACATTTAGCTATACCTATCATCCAGGGGGATCAGAAATTTCCGAAGCTGTTGCCCCTAATATTAGCACTCGTTTCTATGCCATCGAAGCAACTATTGATTTCTCCAACGCTAAAGGGGACTTACAAGGTGTTCTGATGGCGCACGGCGGATGTTTTGGTGGACATAGTTTCTACATCTATCAGGGAAAACTATGTTATGTCTATAACTGGTTAGGACAACAACAGAAGATCACTTGTGATCTTCCTCGTCTTAGTAGCGAGGTGACACTCAAAGTTGCATTTGCCAAACCAAAGATAATCGCCCCTTCCGATGAAAAGTTGGGTGACAGCACAATAGATAAGATAAAACTGTATATTAATAACATCGAACAAAATGTCGATATTATAAGAACTTTATCAAATCATACTCCTAACTTCCTAACTCAATATAAACACGAGATTCCTTACGAGTTTCAAGGTGCGAAGCTGCAAACAATTATCGTTACCATTACCAATGATGTTAGGGCGATAAATGATGTTCAATTATGAGAAAAAAGTTGACCACAATAAGTTAGATAAGTAGGCTGGTCTCATTAGACCTATTGTAAAAATCAAAAATTTTTGTTAGGGTTAGGAGTCAGCGGATAGAGTCGGCTTTTCTCTTAATCAAGAGATTGTTCAGTTATTTAGCCGAGCGAGCCAAACTTTTCGGCCTAGTTAAAGCTGAAAGGAAACGACACAGGGAAAGGGATGCTCTCTCTCAACAAATTTGGGGGGCTATTCCCTTAAGTTGACACCAATGGCAAGCTTTGCGCCCCTACATTGCAGCTGCCGTGACTGGTAAGGCCCTATAGCCTACGCCCTTTCTTCGATAAGATTTGCTCATTACCAAGACCCCAAGAGAGCCGAAAATACTCCCTAGGTTGCATTAGATAATCCCTTGGCGCAGTGGCAATTGTATTGCCTGTCCTGCCGCTCAAGTGACTATGTTGACACTCCCGTCGCGCTTATGCGAGGGATTCTTGGTTCACTGACTCAAGTTGTCTTAGCAGGTATTTCTACCAACCAAAATAGAGCTTAAATCTCCCCAAGCGTTTAGGTCTAACGACCAGCTTCCGATATGCCCTATC
>NZ_JADBTF010000010.1:0-4041 GCF_020246295.1 Microcystis sp. M090S1
ACCAGTTTATGTACTAAAAAAAGGATAATGCCAGGTTTTTGAAGGTCTTAATCCTATTTTCGCAGCATGAACATCGGATTTTAACAGGTCAAAAGCCTTATTTTAAAAGGGTTTTACCATTATTCAGCAAACCCTACTTAAGTTTAGTCCTAATTTTCAGTAACAACCTTATCTGTAAGAAAGCCGCAATGAAAAAAGGACACAAGTTAACTTGTGTCCTTGCCGAAGCTATGAACTTAATTTTTATTTAGCGTCGGAGAATTCCGCATCGATGACATCATCGCCACCACCGGCACCACCAGAGGGGCCATTGTCATCATTGCCACCGGTGGGATTACTAGGGGCCCCTTGCTGATACATACTGCTACCGATCGCGTAGAGGGCTTGTTGTAATTCCGGTAGGATGGTTTTGATCTTACCATCATCGTCTTGAGCGATCGCTTCTTTCAGATCTTTAATCAATGCCTGGGCTTTATTTTTCTCGGATGGGGGAACCTTATCGCCCAACTCGGCTAACTGCTTCTCAGCTTGATAAACGAGGGAATCAGCTTGATTTTTGCGTTCAATGTGTTCACGACGTTCCTTATCGACCGAGGCGTTCGATTCTGCCTCATTAACCATGCGTTCCACTTCATTTTGGGGCAAGGTAGAAGCGCCGGTGATGCTGATCGATTGTTCTTTTCCTGTACCTTTATCCTTAGCGGTGACATTTAAAATACCGTTAGCATCGATGTCGAAGACCACTTCGATTTGAGGCACACCACGAGGAGCGGGAGGGATACCATCGAGTCGGAAAGTTCCCAAACTCTTGTTATCTTTGGCCATTTCCCGTTCCCCTTGCAGGACGTGGATTTCCACGTTAGTTTGTCCATCTACTGCCGTGGAGAAAACTTCCGATTTTTTGGTGGGGATAGTGGTGTTGCGGGTAATAATCCGCGTCATCACACCGCCGAGGGTTTCCACACCCAAAGACAAGGGCGAAACATCAAGCAGAAGAATATCTTTGACTTCACCAGCGAGGACACCACCTTGAATAGCGGCACCTACGGCTACCACTTCATCGGGGTTAACGCTTTGGTTAGGATCTTTGCCCAGAACTTTTTTAACTAATTCTTGAACGGCGGGAATCCGGGTTGAACCACCGACGAGAACCACTTCATCGAGGGCAGATTTATCGATTTTGGCATCACGGATGGCATTTTCGACGGGAATGCGACAGCGATCGATTAAATCGGCGCAAATTTCCTCAAATTTAGCTCTGGTTAAAGTGGTATCTAGGTGTTTTGGTCCTTCGGCGGTAGCGGTGATGAAGGGCAGGTTAATTTCCGCTTGGGTAACGCTAGAAAGTTCAATTTTGGCTTTTTCTGCCGCTTCTGTGAGACGTTGCAGGGCTTGTTTATCTTGACGGAGATCTATTCCTTCAACTTTTTTGAATTCTCCGGCTAAATAATCGACGATTTTTTTATCGAAGTCATCACCACCGAGATGAGTATCTCCAGAGGTAGCGAGAACTTCAAAGACACCATCACCCACTTCTAGAACCGATACGTCAAAGGTTCCCCCACCCAAGTCAAAAACGAGAATAGTTTCGTTAGCTTTTTTATCTAATCCGTAGGCAAGAGAGGCGGCAGTGGGTTCGTTGATAATGCGGAGAACTTCAATCCCGGCAATTCTACCGGCATCTTTGGTGGCCTGACGTTGGGAGTCATTAAAATAAGCGGGTACGGTGATGACTGCTTGGGTAACGGTTTCGCCGAGGTATTTACTGGCATCTTCCACCAGTTTCCGCAGTACCTGGGCGGAAATTTCTTCGGGGGCGAATTGTTTGCCCTGGGCGGGACAGTCTAATTTAACGTTGCCGTTGCCGTCTTGGAGAGTTTTGTAGGATACTTCTGTGGCTTCGTTGGTAACTTCGTTGAATTTCCTGCCGATGAAGCGTTTGACGGAATAAAAAGTATTTTGCGGGTTCATTACCGCTTGACGTTTGGCGATTTGTCCTACTAGGCGATCGCCACTTTTGGCGTAGGCGACGACTGAGGGCGTGGTTCTAAATCCTTCGGCGTTGGCGATAACGGTGGGTTTGCCCCCTTCCATAACCGCGACGCAGGAGTTAGTCGTCCCTAAGTCAATTCCAACTACTTTTCCCATAATCTTTGTGCTGCTCCGATACAACTATAGTGACTTCTAGAATCGGAACTGTACTCGGTTTTTAGGCGATACCCACCCCTATCAGTTCCTTCGTTATCTCTATAGTGCAAAATAACCCCGCTTTCTCGATAGTGTAGGTATCCGAACCTTTTTGGTAGTATTACAGTAGTCGGTAAACCTGCGGTAAAAGTCAAAAATTCTCCCGGAGGGCAGTCTGAACGAGTAATTTAGATAGTCAACAGCTTATCCTCTGTGCTAAAACACGATCACTGATAACGAAGGCAGGGGGCAGGGGGCAGGGGGCAGGAGGCCGTTTTTGTAACGGGGATTTATGCCCTGCTCCAAAAACTTTTCGTCTTAAAAGGCGAGGTTTTAGACCTGATTTTTTCGATCACAATTTATCTAATTCATCGCAGAATCTAAATTGCCTTATTGTCTTGGTTACATCGGCTTTTTACCTGATTATTTCATAAAAACTATGGCTTACGAAACTCTGGATATTTCCACACCGACACCGATTTTATCTTGGGCGGGGCATGAATTAGGACCCCAA
This sequence comes from Microcystis sp. M090S1, assembly GCF_020246295.1. NCBI lineage: Bacteria > Bacillati > Cyanobacteriota > Cyanophyceae > Chroococcales > Microcystaceae > Microcystis > Microcystis sp. M090S1. Next base: position 2,702 of record NZ_JADBTF010000010.1, read on the forward strand.
GAAACCCAAATGGCCAAAAATGTCGCTTCCCTACCTTTTGTTTATAAACACATTTCTTTAATGCCCGATGTTCACTTGGGTAAAGGCGCTTTAGTCGGTTCGGTGATTGCCACCAAAGATGCCGTAATTCCTGCCGCCGTCGGAGTCGATATCGGTTGCGGCATGGCTGCCCTAAAAATGCCTTTTACTGGCGAACAATTGCAGGGAAAACTTAAAAAAATTCGCCTCGATGTAGAGGCGAATATTCCCGTCGGTTTTGCGGAAAATAAAGAAGTGGATCGGGAAGTAACTAAATGGTCAAAATGGGCGGAATTTAAACAGATTCATCGAGGGGTACAAAACCTAGAGAAAAAAGCCCTTAAACAAATGGGTTCTCTGGGGGGTGGCAATCACTTTATCGAAATTTGTTTAGATACAGACAATCAAGTTTGGTTAATGCTCCATTCCGGTTCTAGAGGTATTGGTAATCAACTGGCCCAATGTCATATTGATACGGCCAAAGAGTTAGCAAAACTAGCAGAAGGTAAATTACCCGACCTCGATCTGGCCTACTTTGTCGCCGGTACAGAAGAATTTACCGCCTACTGGCATGACCTACAATGGGCGCAGGAATATGCCCGTTATAATCGGGAAATTATGATGGCTAGATTTAAACGCATTGTTGAAAAACATCTAGCGGGAGGCAAACCAACTAAACCCCTCTTAGTAGTTAATTGTCATCACAATTATGCCGAAAAAGAAATTCATTTTGGAGAGGAGGTTTATGTCACCCGAAAAGGAGCCGTCCGCGCCAGAGAAACCGATTATGGTATTATCCCCGGTTCCATGGGAGCGCAATCTTATATTGTTAAAGGCAAAGGGGAACATAATAGCTTCTGTTCCTGTTCCCACGGGGCCGGGCGCTTGATGTCGAGAAATCTGGCTAAAAAAACCTTTACTCTTGATGATTTAATCGCCCAAACCCAAGGGGTTGAATGCCGCAAAGATGAGGGCGTTATTGATGAGATTCCGGGAGCTTATAAACCGATCCAACAGGTGATGAATCAACAGGCGGATCTAGTGGAAATTGTCGCCACTCTCAAGCAGGTGATGTGCGTCAAAGGTTAACAAATCATTGCAACAGCGATCAATTTTTGCTGTTTTTTCCCTAGCATGAAAAAGATAGGAATCGATCGAGGATTATAAGCGATGAGTCTGACTATTGCTGCCGAATTAGCACAAATTCCCGCCCATCATAAATCCTGTTTCAAAGGTAAGTACCTAAGCAAAATTAATTACACATCTAAGCCACTACTCCGTCAGACTTCTGGTGTGAGGAAACAGTGAACTGAAAACTCAAA
>NZ_JADBTF010000100.1:0-17798 GCF_020246295.1 Microcystis sp. M090S1
TCCTTATTATAGTACATAAGTTGGTACAAAAAAGAGAGGGCAACAAAGCCTGAAACTCCCGACGACCGGCTACTGACGACCGGCTACTGACTCCTAACCCCACCAACAAACTTTTTCAGCAAATCCTATATAAAGGTATATGAAGATGTGCGGAATGTCGGATTTTGTCTTCCCATCAAGAGTGAGGAAGAGTCTTAACTCAGTGACGAGTCTGCGTTCTCAGAACTGTAATGTCTTGGAATTCTTGACCGGGGAGGTTAGGGCATCTCGTCAGGGAAGTTCTTCACCCTCTCTTCTGCCCTAGGAGAGTTCTGCCACTGAGTCAATGCCACTGGCTGCTTGACAACCCCCCCTGAACGGTTACGAATCAGCAACGCCAATAGGCTCTAATTCCTCAAGAAGAATGAGATAATCTTGTCCGATTTTTTGAATGGTCGTAGGAAGATGGAAATTACGAGAATATTCAATTCTTATCTCTAACTGACCATCTATGATTAGGAAAAAGAATTCAATCAATGTGGTACGTTTTTGATCCAGTGGCGATAAACGACAATCGCGCTCGCCATAAACAAACTCAAACAAGTCAGAGAGAGGAACCGAACGATTTCCCAGATAATTAGCCCTTACTGGGGTTAAATTACTATCAGGATAGAGATATTCAGGTAAAGACTCACCTATCCAATCATAAGTTACGCCATTCATTGGTAAGCTTTCAAACTGCTCATTGATGGTACTGATAGTTTTTTCCCAAGTCGTAGAAGTGGATAAATTAATGCCTATGGGAAAATTTACAGCATAATTGCCCATACTTTCCATAAAAGGCTGACCTTCGCCTAAATCTCGCCCATGACTACGATGACTGATAACCACCTGTTGGCGTTGACTCCAATCACCTAATAAACGGTATAAAGGAGCAAGGAGAATAGGATAAAAGTTAGACTGATAATAAGCCTTGCCTTGGCTTAATAACTGTTTAGTTTGCGCTTTACTTAGGACAAATCGCTCACTTTCGGCAGAAGCTTCAATATTTGGGCCTTTGACATGATCGACGGGGACTTCAAAGCGACTCTCTGCATCGGGAAATTGTTCCTTCCAATAATTCAAGTGTTCGTTTATTGTTCCTTTTTTCTCCTCATCCCTCAAGACTTGCACAAAATCTAAGTAAGACTGAGGATTAGGGTTAGGAAAAGTCGGCTCACTTCCTACCAATAATTGATGATAGGCACTCCAAAGTTCCTTAAACAAGATGGTTGCACTTAACATATCGGCAATGATGTGGTGAGCGACCATCGTAATATCGTAGCAATAGGGACTAACTTTAACGACAAGAGTAGCAGTAAGTGGCCAACGGTCAATCTGGATTTTTTTAGCTAAATCTGACATTTGAGCTTCAATTTTAGCATTACGTTCTGCTTCTGTTAAGTGGCTTCCATCCCAATACTCTGCTAGGATAGGTTGAGGATCATTGATCAAGTATTGCTGCCATTTACCTTGATTTTGTAGGCAAACCGTCCGAAAAGCTTCATGACGTTGCACCAAAAGATTAGCAGCTTGATTGAAAATATCAAGATTCAAAGACTGATGATAGAGAAAACGAGTATAACCCAACCATTGATAGGGAGGTTCAAAATAGTTGACTAACCAACTTTGTGCCGGTCCAAGGGGGATAAGAGAAGGAGTAGGGGGAGCAGCGGGAGCAGCGGGAGCAGGAAGTAATTCGGCGGCTAATGCTTTACGGTCTAACTTTCCGTTATGATTCTTAGCAAGTTGTGGAAACCAAGCGAATCGTTGAGGAATCATGTAATGGGGGAGTTTCTGCTCTAAATGTGCTTTGAGAACTCGGTTTTTGATTTTATCCCCCGATAAACAAGCAATTAATCGTTTTTGTCCTTCACCGTAATCAATAGCTAAAACGGCGGCCTCCCGTACATTGGGATGAGTGGTTAAGATGCTCTCAATTTCCCCTAATTCAATGCGAAAACCCCGAATTTTGACCATATTATCGATACGTCCATGATATTCCAGCGTACCATCAGGTAATTCCTTGACTAGATCACCTGTCCGATAAATATAGTCACCAGAGACATCAGAAAAAGGATTAGAACAGAACGCTTTAGCGGTTTTTTCAGGATCTTTGAGGTATCCTAATGCTAATTGTACGCCACCAAGCCAAAGTTCTCCCATTTCCCCTTGTTTAACAGGTTGCATCTGATCATCCAACACTTTGAGATAGACATTATCGATCGCTTTTCCGATGGGAATTTGGCTGCTGGTGCGTTCGTCAGGACGTTCTGTAATAATATGGTAAGTCACATCAATTGAGGCTTCTGTCGGTCCATAAAGATTGGCTAAACCTGTCTTTAATCCATAACAATCAAGCCATTTTTGGATAAAAGACATGGGTAAAGCTTCCCCACTAAAGATTAACCAGCGTAGATCAGGAAATGTCCAAGATTCGTTTTCAATCGCACTGATAAATTCCCCAAAGAGTGAGGGAACAAAGTGCATTACATTAATTTTAGTCTTTTTAATCCATGCAGCAAATTCCCAAGGATTTAAGACTACTTCGCGTTTGACGGGACATATTGTTGCACCTTCCATTAACGTCCAGAAAATTTCCCATACGGAAATATCGAAGCAAAAAGAGGTGCGTTGTGCAATGCGATCGCCTGTTTTCAGGGAAAATGTCTTTTGCATCCATTCTAGACGATTCATATAACCGCGATGGTTTAACATTACCCCTTTTGGCCGTCCTGTTGATCCAGACGTATAAAGAATTACCATTAAATCCTCAGGACGATTACAAAGATTTATGGATTCTTTACTGTGTTTTTGCCAGATAGAAGTGGTAATCTGAGTTAAATCATTAATTTTGTTTAATCTTTCTCCTTCATCTAAAAAGAGGACGGTTTGCAAGGGTAAAGGTTCTGTCACACAGGAAATTAACTGTTCACTTACTTGATGTTCGGTAAGTAAAATCTCGATAGTGGCATGATGAAGAATATAACGCAATCTTTCGACGGGATAATCGGGATCTAAGGGTACATAACAGCCACCGGCTTTAAGAATTCCCAAAATACCAATAATCATGCCTGGATTTCGTTCCGTCATAATTCCTACTCTGGTATTGGGGTTAACACCTTGAGTCTGTAAATAAGCAGCAACTTGATTAGAAAGATGGTCTAATTGTTGATAAGTTAGGGGACAAGTCTCATCTAAAACAGCGATCGCATCAGGGGTTAATTGTGCTTGTTTAATAATTTTATAGTAGGGAATTTCGGGGGAAAAAGCCATAAGAATAATCCTCTATTAGATGTTAGGTGGTAGGGGCGCAAGGCTTGCGCCCATTGGTCTTTTAAAAGGTAGCCATTAAGGACTGATAACGAACCTTCGCTGATTGAGGTATAGCCGGACAAAAAAAGTTCAGGATATCATAAATATTTGTGGATTCCTACCTACCGCAGGAATGACATATTTTTCTTCGTCCTAACATTAATTTGTCGGGCTATATTTTACGAATAGCTGTTGACGATTGAAGGTTGAGATGGGGCTAAAATAGCAGCCATTTCTTGTAAAGTTCGACAATTTAAAAGGTCTTGGCGATATTGTTTGCCATAAATCCCTTCTAGCTTGGTAACAAGGCGAATGCGTTCTAAAGAATCTAGTCCTAAATCTGCCTCCAAATCATCACTCATTTCTTCTTCTTCAATTGTCCAATGACAAATTTTGGAAGTTATTTGTCGTAGCATTTCTTCAATCTCTGTATTAAGAGAAATAGACGAAGAATGAGAAATAATAACTTGATCTTGGACGGGTAAATTGGCTAGTTCTTCAATTTGGCTGACATAGGCTGTCATTAATTGATTTATTAGCAATAAGTCAAAGTGATGGTAATCGTAACTTGCAAATAAATGAAGACGATTATTAAATATTTCTTGCAAAATATCAATTGTTCCAGTTGCGTTCATTCCTCCTGCTTGATAGTCAGTAATTGATAAAGCATCATACTGAGGTTGAAGGTGAGTTTGTCCCGTATAAGGAAGGTATAAATTAGACTTTAAAGCCTCCTGTATTAAAGAAAGACTATGAGGGGGAATTTTACCCTTTTCTAGGGTAATATTGTCTCGAAAAATTGTTCCCATTTGACGAGTTTGCGCCCGATCTAAACCTGTGCCAATATGTTGTTGTACAGTTTGCTGAATTTGGCTTAAAAAGGTCGGCCAATCTTGCTCAGATTGAGGTTTAGCAAAACTTAATGCCAGATTTTGAGCAAAACTACTAACCACACCTGTTGCATCTACTTCGGGGTAAATTCGTCCACTGGTGGGAATCGAAATTCCGATATTTTCAGCTTTTGAATCTATTTGTGACATAGTTTTTAGAAATGCACCTAATAATAGTGCATTCATCGGGACTCGCCATTGACGGGTTTTGTCGATTAATTGAGAGGTAGTTTCTGCTGAAAGTAGATACTTTTGATTGTAAAAGAGAGGAGATTTTTGAGCATTTTTCTGCTGTTTAGGTTGCCAACGATAGGACATTCCAGACACAGCATTATTGTATTCTGCTAAGGCTCGATCTTCCTCAATATCTTGCCAATCGTTCATTAATTGAACCTGTTTTCGATAATCTTCTACAGTCAATGTAGGGGGAAGATTTGGCGTTTCTTTAGCAACTATAGCCCGGTAAATTTCCAAGAATTCCCGCATCATGACATGGTTACTTAACCCATCCGAAATTAAGTGTTCATTCCCTAAAAATAATTGATGAATTTGATCAGATAATTTAAGAACAGAAAATCCATGCAGCGGCCATTGCGTTAAAGACCAGTTATAGTTTAACCAATGATAGATTTCTTCTTCAATTTTCTCCCCTTGTTCCTCAGGAGTTAAAGTTGTGAAATCTTTAACAAGAATTTCAGGAGGAATGGGATTTTCTAGCACTTCTAATTGATAGTCTGCAAAGCAGGTTGCATCTTCTGGAATCTGAAATTGCGCCCGTAACATGGGATGTCGATTAATTAACAGTTTCCATGCTTGTTGAGCAATATTTAAGTCAAATTCTCCTGCAATTTTAACCTTAGTAAATAAACTATTAGAATTGAGACTCCAATAACTCATTAACAAGGGAATTTGACTATGGAGAATAGGAACCAGATTCGAGGGTTGTGGTTTGAGGTTTTTGGTTTGTGGTTTAGGGTTAGAGATTTGAGGTTTGGGGGATGAAGTATGAGATTGAATAATGGTTAATAATTCCTGAAGATTGGAGACTTGCATTAAATGGCGTAGGGAAAAGGTTTCACTAAATTGACTACGTTGCTCTTCAGGAATTAATGATAGTAACCCGTTCATTAATTGGGTCATCATAATAGAATCTAACCCTAAATCTGCTTCTAAGGAAACATTCAAACTCAATTGCTGAGGATTTAAACCCGTAATTTGACTTATTAAGGCAATTAATTGACTTTCTAGGCTTTCAGCCTTGGTTTCGTTTTGTTTTTGGGTTGGGCGCAAGCCTGGCGCCACTACAGTTTCTCGTTCTTGACTTTGGTGTAAGTCTTGCCCTTCTACGGTTTCTGTCCCTTGGGTTGGGCGTAAACCAGGCGCCTCTACGGTTAACCAGTAGGGTTGTTTTTGGAAAGCATAAGTAGGTAAAGGAAGACGAAGACGAGCATAATCTTTATCAAAGCCATTCCAATCAATATTAACCCCAGAAACGGCTAATTTCGCCACACTTTGTAATAAAATTTGCCAATCATCCTGTCCTCGTTGTAGGGAAGATAACCACAGATAATCAGGGTTTGCTAAGGTTTTTTGACCCAATCTCGTTAAAATCGGATGAGAGCCGATTTCAATAAATAGATTATAACCTTGGCTGGCTAAGGTTTCTATTGCAGGGGCAAATTGGACGCATTGACGCACTTGTTGACACCAATAGTCCTCTGTTACTGCTTGGCTGATTTCTTCACCTGTGACGGTGGAAATCCAATCTAATTGGGGTGTTTTATAGCTAATTTTAGCAGCGATCACTTTAAATTCTGCTAATATCGGTTGCATCATCCCGGAATGAAAAGCATGAGATACCTTAAGCAGACGCACTTCAATGCTTTGTGATTCTAAATCTGCTTTAATCTGATTAATTGCTTCCTGATCACCCGAAATAACAATATTTTCCGAACTATTGATAGTTGCAATCTCAACTTGATCCCCATAAGGAGAAATAACAGATTTTACTGTTTCAATAGGGGCAAATATGGCTGCCATTGCGCCTTTTTGGGGTAAAGACTGCATTAAGCGTCCTCTTTCGGCAATTAACTTGATTCCCTCTTCGAGAGAATAAACCCCTGCAACACAAGCGGACACATATTCCCCCACACTATGACCTAAAACCCCATCAGGTTTAATGCCCCAAGACTGCCATAATTTATATAATGCGTATTCAATGGCGAATAAGGCGGGTTGAGTATAAGCAGTTTGGTCTAATAAGCTAGAATCACTGTATAAAACCTCTAATAAGGACTTTTCTAGGTAAGGTTGCAATAAGCGATCGCATTCCTCTAACGCGTGACGAAAGGTGGGTTGAGTTTCATACAGTTGTCGTCCCATGTCTGCATACTGAGAACCTTGTCCTGTAAACAAGAAAGCAATCTTATTTTGACGACTTTTTGCAACTGCTTGGCTGAAAACATTCAAACAAGGTTGTTTTTGCGTAAATGCTGTTAAAGAGTCCTTGGCTTCAAGGGTTGATTTTGCCAAAATTGCCAGACGATGGTTAAATTGTCCTCGTCCCGTGTTGGCACTAAAAGCTAAGTCTGCTAGGTTTAATTGAGGATTTTTCTCTAAATAGTTGACCCATTTTTGCGCTAAATCATCTAAAGCATCGTCGCTTTTCGCTGATAGAGTGAGTAAATGAGCAGGACGATCCACTTCAGAAGGATTAAAGCTTAATTGAGGCGGTTCTTCGATGATAATGTGGGCATTTGTGCCACTTAATCCAAATGCACTAATTCCGGCCCTTCTAGGTTCTTCTGTTCGCTGCCAAGGCAGAGAAGCGGTAGGAATTTTGAGAGCGGTTGCAGCAGCCGCTAAATCAGGATTAAGTTCTTTAAAATGAAGATGGGGGGGGATTTCTTGATTTTTTAGGGATAAAATGACTTTTAATAGGCTGGCCATCCCGGCTGCAATTTCTAGGTGGCCGATATTCGTTTTTACTGAACCTACCATTAAGGGGTTATCAGTGGAACGATCTTTGCATAGGATATTGTTAATCCCCCGTACTTCAATAGGGTCGCCTAAGGCTGTTCCTGTCCCGTGTGCTTCTAAATAGCTAATTTGTTCGGGTTTTACTTTTGCATTCTCCAATGCTTGACGAATAACTGCCATTTGCGCTGATCCATTGGGAACCGTTAAACCACTACTGGGGCCATCTTGATTGACCGCCGAGCCTCTAATTACCCCTAAAATGTTATCTCCATCGCTTATAGCATCAGAAAAGCGTTTTAAGACCACCATTCCACAGCCTTCCCCTCTCACATAGCCATTTGCATCTTTATCAAAGGTTTTACAACGACCATCAGGGGACAAAGCGCGGGTTTTAGAAAGATATAACGTCACCTCCGGGGATAACATTAAACTAACTCCCCCTGCTAAAGCTAAATTTGACTCTCTATTGCGTAAGCTTTGACAAGCCAGATGTACCGTGACTAAAGAGCTAGAACAGGCGGTATCAATGGCTAAACTCGGTCCTTGTAGCCCTAAAAAATAGGATAAGCGACCCGAAGCGAAACAAAACGCATTTCCTGATCCCGTATAAGCATCAATGGGAATTTGTTGCTTAATTTGCAGTTTTGCGTAATCATCCAAGCCAATGCCCACAAATACGCCTGTTTGCGTCCCTGTCAGCTTCTGAGGTGCAATTCCGGCATTTTCTAACGCTTCCCAACTTACCTCTAATAATAATCGTTGTTGAGGGTCTAGTGCGATCGCCTCACGGGGAGTCATCCCGAAAAATTGCGGATCAAATTGATCTACTGCGTCAATAAACCCGCCATAACGAGCATAAGTTTTGTTAGGAAGATCGGGATTTTCGTCATAATAAGCCTCAGCATCCCATCTTTGGCTAGGAACAGGGACAATTGCTTCTTTTCCCCTTGATAATAGCTCCCAAAACGCCTCTGGACTATTTGCACCCCCCGGAAAACGACACCCCATGCCAATAATAGCGATCGGTTCATTTTTTTGCCGTTCTAAGGCTTCAATCTTGTTACGAGCTTCTTTAAGCGCAATAACTGCTTTTTGTAACGGCGTTAATTCTGTTTTCTGGTGATGAGAACCCATGATGTTAAAATGCTCCTTAGATATTAGGTGTGAGGTGTTAGGTATTCAGATAACTGATAAGTAGGTAGGCACAATTATTTGTAGGATGGGTTAGCGGTAGCGTAACCCATGCGGGCGTTGGGTTTCATGCTTCAACCCAACCTACGTTCATTTTATATTTAATTCCACCCACCTACTTAACTGATAACTGATAACTGTTAAAGTAATGCTTCTAATTCCGCCAATTCTCGCTCCATTAGGGCTTCTGTTTCTGCTTCTGACAGCGACTCCAATTCAGCAAGGGCTTGGTTGAGTACTACAACATCCGTTGACTCTGTTTCCGAAGAAATCTGAGAATTTTCTGAATTATCTTGCCAAGCAAATACTTCTTGGACAAAATACTGCACCACATCACCAATAGTGGGATACTCAAAAGCAAAGGTAGAAGGTAAAGAGACAGAAAATAAGCCTTCTAGACGATGTTTCAGTTCTACGGACATTAAAGAATCCATTCCCATCTCAAAGAACCCTTTATCAGTATCTGGTAAAGTATCTCCGTGAATTCCTAAGACTTGCGCTACTTCTTGCTGTAAACGAGTGGTTAATAGGGTGACTCGTCGGTGAGGAGGGGTTTTTTGGATGGTTTGGGGGAAATTCTCGACCGTTTGCACAAAATTATCCTGATCTTGCTTGAATAACGCTTCTAAGAAAGCCACCCGTCCTTTTGCTGCAACAATCGTTTTAAACTTAGACCAATCAATCTCTGCTACCATTGTTTGAGTAACATTACCATTGATTAGAGCATCTAAAGTATCTAGGGCTAAATTAGGTTGTAATGGATTGATTCCCAGGCGTTTTAAGCCTTCTTCATAGCCTTGCGTGGCCATTCCCCCTTTAGCCCAAGGTCCCCAGTTAATGCTTAACCCTGTGAGTCCAGACTCTCGACGGTAGTGCATTAAACCATCTAAGAAATGGTTGGCAGCAGCATAGTGAATTTGACCTCGTGATCCGATTAAAGCAGACATGGAAGAGAAACAAACAAAGAAATCTAAGGATAAATCTTGAGAAAGTTGGTGTAAATTCCACGCTCCTGCTGCTTTAGGATTAAATACGCTCTCAAAACAATGGAAATCCATCTTGTCAATGGTGCGATCGCTCAAAACCCCTGCTGCGTGAATAATACCCTGTAAGGGAGGACAATTTTCTTGAATTTGGTGAAAAAGTTGACGGGTTTGTTGATGATCACTGACATCAGCGGCAATTACTTGAATAGTAGCCCCTTTATCCTCTAAAGCTTTGATTTTTACCTGTTTATCCGTTGAATGGTCAGCTAAGGCTCGCCGACTGGTTAAGATTAAATGATTTGCACCTTTTTCAATTAACCAATCTGCTAAACTTAATCCTAAAGAGCCTAAGCCACCAGTAATGAGATAACTGGCTTCTGTCTTCTTAAAATTGATGTTTGAGCTTTTTATTGCTTTATTAGGTACTAAACGGGCAACATATCGTTGATGATCCCGAAAAGCGATGCGATCTTCTCCTAGATTTTCTGTTATTTCAGCAATAATTGCTTGAGACGATGGTTGTTTTTCTTCTAAATCAATCAATCCTCCCCATAAATTAGGATATTCAAGGGCAATGACTTGACCCATTCCCCATAAGGACGTTTGCGCTATTTTAAGCGGTTTAACAGCATCATTCACCGGTTGTGCTTGTTGTGTTATGACCCAAAGTTTAGGGGGTTCTTTAGTTTTAAATTGAGCTAAAGCTTGTGTTAGATACAATAAACTGGCATAAGAACGAGTTTGAGAGGGTTGGGAGTTAATATCGCTGTCTAACCCCCATAAATAGACCACTTTGGTGATTGGTTCAGTTAGATCTTGTAACAACCGTTGAAAATCCTTATCATTATTAGGATTAATTTGATAATGACCTGACACCAACTTCTGATAAGTTTGACCAGAAGACACCAAAATATAAGCATCATTTAGCGTTGTTGCTAAGGCTTTACCAACTCCTTGATTATCATTAAAAATTAACCACCGTTCTCCTTGAGAAGGCTTATTTTTTAAGTTTAAAGGACTGAGTTGCCATTCCACTTGATAACAGTTTTTACTAACATCCTGTAGGATAGGCATCTGGCCTGCTATTGTTGTATCTTCTCCCACCAATAACTGTAATAATTGCGGTAAAAACTGCTTGACTTCAGGTGATAATTGAACACTTTGATTTAACTGTTCCGTTAGTTGTTCAGTTTTGCCTTCAACTAATAAATTAAGTAAACTAGAAGCAGAAGAAACAGACTTAAATTGAGGTTTAGCATCACTTACCCAATAAGATTCATGTTGCCAAGGATAAAGCGGTAACTTAACAAACTGACAATTTTCGGGATATAATTTTTCCCAATTAATCGACTGTCCCCAAGTATAGAGCTTTCCTAAAGAATTTAATAGCGTTCCCCGTTCAGAATGTTCTCGTCTTAGAGAGGGTAAAACAAATCCCTCAGTATCTTGTTCTCGTAAGGTACTTTTAATATATCCCAATAAAACAGGATGGGGGCTGATTTCAACAAAGATAGTATGACGAGATTTAATCATTGCTTCAATCGCAGGGTTAAAACGTACCGTCTGACGCATATTTTGTCCCCAATAAGCAGCATTAAATAATGTACCCTCTTGTTGATCACCTGTTACGGTTGAGAAAATTGGTATGGTGCTTTTTTGAGGCTGAAGCTCTCCTAATTTTTTAACTAAATTATCCGCAAAAGTAGTCATTTGTTGACTATGAAAAGCATAATTAACAGGGAGTTCTTTGTAGAAAATATGAGGATGGTTTTGGGACAATTCAGCAATTAATTGATCGATCGATTGAGACTCCCCAGATACAACCGTTGAATAAGGACTATTAATGGCAGCAATTTCTAATTTATTTTCCCAAGCAGCCATTAAATTTTCTACCTCATTAACAGGTAATTCAATCGCAAGCATTTTTCCATTTCCTGTTGCTTGCTGCATCAACTGTCCGCGCTGACAAATCAAATGAATGGCTTCCTCAAGAGTTAGAATTCCCGCAAAATGGGCGGCTGCAACTTCTCCCAAGCTGTGACCAACCACAGATTTAGGATTAATCCCCCAAGATTGCCATAATTTAGCTAATCCAACTTGTAAAGCGAATAAAGCAGGTTGAGAAACTTCTGTTTCTTGTAAACGAGATTGAGCTTCAGACGCATTAAATTCCGCTAATAATGACCAGTTAGCATACTTTTGAATCAAAGTATCACATTGTTTAATAACAGAGCGAAAAACGGGTTCTGTTGCTAATAATTCCCGTCCCATTGCCCACCATTGAGGTCCTTGGCCAGAAAAGACAAAAGCAATGTTTGTTTTACGTTTTGAAGGCTTAGATTGAGTCGATAAATCAATCGTTTCTAACTCTTTTAAACCCCTCAATAATTCCTCAGGAGAATGAACCACAACCGCCTGACGATGAGCATGATGAGTCCGTCTTGCACTAGCACTATAGCAAAGATTCTGGACAAATTCAGCGGTTAAAGCTTGATCTTTCAGGAAATCTTCATAATTTTGAGCTAAATCTTTAACCGCTTCGTGACTATGGGCAGATAAAGGAAGTAAATGAGGGAAAGTTAAGGAAATTGGTTCTTGGTGAGATAAATTAGCTTCTTCTAAGATAAGATGAGCGTTTGTTCCCGAAAATCCAAAAGAACTAATTCCCACCTTGGCGGATGTTTCCTGTTGTGGCCAGGTAATTAAAGATGATTGAAGCTTAAGGGGTAACTTATCAAAGGGAATATAAGGATTCGGCTTGTTAAAATGCAGACTGGGCGGAATTTGCTTGTTTTTCAGGGAAAGTGCCATCTTAATCACACTGGCAATTCCTGCTGCTGCTTCGAGATGTCCTATATTACTTTTTACCGATCCCACCAAACAAAGATTATCCTTGTCTCGTCCTTCTTCTAACACAGCTCCCAAGGCCATCGCTTCGATGGGATCGCCTAAAGATGTTCCCGTCCCGTGTAATTCCACATAATTAAGCTCTTTTGGCTCAATTTCGGCATTTTTCAAGGCTGATCGAATCAAGCTTTCTTGTGCCGGTCCATAGGGAACCGTTAACCCCTTGCTGCGTCCATCATGATTAATAGCAGTTCCTCTAATTAACGCATAAATGGAATCCTTATCTGCGATCGCTTGAGCCAACGGTTTGAGAATAATACAACCGACTCCCTCACTTCGCACATATCCATTGGCGCTTTCATCAAAGGTTTTGCAACGTCCATCAGGAGACAAGGCTTTCAATTTGCTTAACGCAATATTACCAATAGGGGATAAAATCAGGTTAACCCCTGCTGCGATCGCCATTGAAGACTCATCATTCCATAAACTTTGACAAGCGAGATGCACTGCGACCAAAGAGGAAGAACAAGCCGTATCTACCGCTAAACTAGGACCTTTTAAGTTAAAAAGATAGGAAAGACGACCGGCTGCGATATTTGTGCAGTTTCCTGTTAAATCATAGCCTTGGGGATGGTGGCTATATCCTGCATGGATGCGACTATAATCGTTTGTGGCAATTCCCACAAATACACCTGTTTTCGATCCTGCCAATTGTTCCCGTGTTATTCCTGCATCTTCAATGGTTTCCCAAGCTACTTCTAAGAGTAAGCGTTGCTGAGGGTCCATTAATAAGGCTTCTCTAGGAGAAATCCCGAAAAAATTAGGATCAAACCCATCAACTTGCGATAAAAATCCCCCATGACGAGAATTCATTTTTCCCTGTGTTTCAGGATTCTCATCATAATATTCATTAATATTCCAGCGCTCCTTAGGAATTTCGGTGATTCCGTCAATTCCATTTGATAATAATTGCCAGAACTCATGAGGATTATTGGCTTTAGGAAAACGACAGCCAATCCCAATAATTGCAATAGGTTTCATGGTTGAGATATCCGTAATTAATAGACAGTAATTGCGTAGGGTTAAAGGTAAAAGATGCTATCTTGTGATTTTTGATGTTATCTTTTACCTATGCCTAAGTGATTCACCCAAATTTAGACAATAATAGGTATTTTTTCGGGCGCTCTTTTCACTTCTTCTTTTACCCAAGGATTTAGTTGAGGTCGATAATGATAGTGGGTAAATTCTTGGCGAGTTTGTTCAATTTTACTATTATCAGGAATCCCTTTAGTAAAATGTTTATAAAACATTTCGCCGATAATTGCTTGTAGCATATGAACAAAATGTTCAACCAAATAGTAAAGATTTTTTCCATTTAAAAAGCCACGCCACCCAAAACCTTTCCAGAGGAATTTAGCATACCAAATTGCCGTGTAGAAATTTGTCCATTTCATAGATGCAAAGACATTAGACCGTTTGGGTTCAAGTTTGGTATTTTCGACAAAGTTATCAAAATGTTGAAGAGTATGATAATCTCCCCAAAGTTGATCGCCTCGATAACAATCCATGAAACCTAAATTTTTCCCTTGTTTAATGACTTCATTAAATTGTTGATAAAGATGTTCACAATATCCTGTTTGATGTTCTTTTAAGCCAAGGGTATATCGTGCTAGAAAATCCAAGTCTAGAAACCATTTTCCTGTGTACATAGGAACTTGGACACCAAACCACCAGATATAATCATGATAGATGCGCCAACTCATAATACTGGCATCTCCTAACTGTTGATCATGATGTTTGATTAGATGGTTATTAAACCGCGTGTAAGTTAGGATAAAATCATTGTACGCCGCTTGTTTTTTCTCGCCAATAGCTTCTCCTACTAATTTACTGCGAATAATTTCTGTCGTACATTCAATTTGATAGGAAATCATGCTAGATCCCAAAGAATAAAAAGGATCAAAAATACAAGCTGCATCTCCAATTACATACCAATTATCGGCTGAAAACATGGTTTTGCTTGTATGAGAAGGTCGCGGTAAATAATGGAAATCAATATTTTCACCACTATTAACTAAACGATAAAGAATTTCATGATTGGCTTTTAAGAAATCATAAAATTTCTCTTTTGTGTTAATTTGATTATCAGCGATCGCTGAACGATGATAAGCAATGCCAATGGAAATTTCTTGACTATCCTTCTCGGTAGGAATCATCCATAACCAATGACCATGACCGAACCAATGATTGGTTGCATAGTAATGGCTACAAGTTGTACCATAAGGATCATAACCATCGTGAAAAATGGTGCGATCAATATTGTTAACTCTAACCCAAACAGAACCGGTATCAAGTCCAAAAAGATTATCTGCTCCAAATAGGAGATTATCGGTTTTTTGACCAATAATAAACTTCCGTCCTGCGGCATCAATAACGTGCTTTGCTTTGAGAGTTATCTGTTCATTTTCGACTTTAGCGATAACGGTTTTGAGTTCATCTTTTGAGGTTAAATCAACATCTACAACTCGACCTTGATAAAAAGTTGCTCCCATCGCTTTATTCATTTTTAGGAGATCCCGTTCAAATTTTGCCCGGTTCATTTGAAAGGAAGCCAAAGGCGGTTGACGATTATTCCAAATATGATAATAATCATCAGTGGTAGTCGTTTTGTCCTTCTTTTTCGGCCAATGGAAGTTTAGTCCAAATTTGGGAGGATGATTTTCGATCATATACTCATATAACCCCAATTCTTTGCAAACAAATAGGGTGGCAATTTCCACCATTGATTCGCCAATTTTGAGGTCTTTATTAGTTCTTTCTTCTGGACGAGGATCGATGAGTGCAATTTTAATGTTGGGAACATTTAGAAGTAAGTGTCTTGCTTGACAGACCCCGGCGAAACCTGCTCCCATAATCACCACATCATAAACTTTTGTGTCAGTTGTAACCATTGGTGAAATTCTCCTAAAATGTGATGAGGAATAGAGTGAATGAGAAAGAATACAAGAAAAAGTTAAAGATATAATTCCCCTAATCGGGTTGCTAATTCAGCAATGGTGGGATAGTTAAAAATGACCACAGGATTTAATTCCTTTCCGAGCCATTTTTCTAAGCGTCCTAATAAAACTAACGCTTTTCGTGAGTCGAGTTCATAATTATCAAAAGGTTCTTCAATATCAATGTCATCAAGGTCAACATCGAGTTGTTGAGCCAACTGATCAACGAGCCAGTTTTGAATGTCTTCAACGGTACAAGGAGATTGAACAGTTGTCATCATGGGTTAAGTTCCTTTAACGTGAAAAAAGTGTTGTAGCAAACTAAGATTGCTTAACTTATATTCCTAGTTTATTCCTCTATCCATTGATCAGCCATGTTTTATTTTTCGCCAAAACTGGATTTTTTTTATTCCTATTTTTTATGGTCAAATTTAGTACGTTTTTACTATATAAATATAATCGAAAAACCTAGCAGACAATACAAAATATTATCCATTAAATTTCAACTCCTTTTTTCTTACAATAAAAGGTAACAAAATTAAGTTGCTAGTTACTAGGTAAAAATTATGATAGAGACTCATGTTCTTAACCCATCTGTTACAGAGATTTATTCCACTACTCAACCGATTGAAACCGCTCATAAATCTCCGCAAATGCTCCAAGAATTATTAACTTCAGCCGTTGTACAGCTTGAAACAGAACTGCAAGATAAGCTAGAAAAACTGCTATCTAAACAGGAGTATCAGTTGTTAAAAATTGGAGAGAATATTAATAGCTTGACTCAGGAATTAGAGCAAGCAATTTCTGAATTTCTCCAAATTGCCCAACAAGCAAATAAAACCTATAGTTCTCTACAGTTTTTGGGTCAATTTGTTGAACAAAAACCTAATAACTCACCCAATAAAGGAAGCCAAGATACCGTTAGAGTGGTTTATAGTCATGCCGCCAAATTACCGATTCCTGTGGTAGAAAAATATGGCTTAGGGTTTATCCTAAACTATAAAACGGTTGATTTATCCCAACTAGGTATTACCCTTTCACTCTCTCGTCAATCTCCGTCTCTTCCTGCCATCAAACAGGGATAATTTAAGCACTACTAAGGTGGGCAATGCCCACCTCAATCATGATTATGTAAGGTGTAAAGTTTAAATACTTAGAACCTAAAACCTAAAACTCAGCCATCATTTAAGCTACTTGAGTTTGATATTTTTCTCGCCAACGTTTAGGAGATACTTTATGTAACTGACTAAAGCGACGGGAAAAATAATAGGGGTCAGTAAACCCAACGGTGGCGGCAATTTTGGTAATTGACTCATGGGTTTTCAGTAACAAGGATCGGGCTTCTAGCATTCTTCGTTCCACAATCCAATGAATAATCGTTTTGTCGGTGCGACGCTTAACTAAATTGGTTAAATAAGCAGGAGAATAACCAGCCGCTCCAGCCACATCATTGAGGGTAATGGGTTGACTATAATTTGCCTCAATAAACTCAAAAACGGGTTTTAATTGAGAACTATTAGGGTAGAAAGAAGCCAAAGAATCAAAGAAATTCGGTTGCGGGGTAGAAGAAGGCTGTATCAACGATTGAGGAGCTTGTTTTGAGTTAACAGAAGGATGAATTCTGCAAGCGTAGCCATCTTTTTCAGATTCTAGAAAATTTAAAGAACGAGCTACTATGCTTATATAATCCTGATCTCCATATTTGAGAAAGTTAACCGTAATATCGAGGGATTGATGATCCTCATAATAAGGATGTTGTGTGATCCAACGTCCAAAACCTCGACGTTGAATTAATTTCCAGTATCTAGACCAATCTGAGTTTAAAAAATCTTGAGCAGCTTCTTCTATAGTCAAATTAGATAATTGTTCTCTGGAATATCCCAATAAAGCACAAGCAGCATCATTGTAATGCTTAATCCGTCCTTGAGAATCGATCCACAATACAGATTCAGGGATTTGATTGATTAAATATTGAATAACAGATATGGATTCAGCTATTTCTTGCTGAGGGACGGAATTAAGAAAGTTAGTCGTAGAATGAGAGAAGTTAAGGGAGTTAAGAGGGTTAAAGTTTGGAGTTAAAAGCATGAGACTGTTCCTATAATTTCCAAAATAGATGGCGGATAATTTTTTGACCACAAAAGATAGTTTTCACTCCATCACCGACAAAACTGATTTCCTTATCTTCTTAATTCTTGACAAGGAAATTATCTCCGCTTGTCTTCGATCTACAAGCGGAGATTCGTCTTTCCGCAAATTTTTAAAACCCACATTCCGCACTGCAAATTATTTATATCTGGACTTCCCCCATACAGAAATACTAAAAAATTAACAAAACCCTTACTGCATGGGGCTTCTCAGAAAAAATTGACAAGACTCTACTGGGTACATTTTTCCCTTGAAAATGGCTGTACCGTTGACTGTATCTGGAGTAGAGCGATTCCGTAGAGTTGGCTGTATAGTGATCGCTAACCTCATTGTAACAGATGGTGTCATTAATCTCTAGAGTCAGCGATTCCCTCTGTAGCCATGTTTTTGATGGTTTTCTGCCCCGAAACAAGCTATAATGGTCGAAA
>NZ_JADBTF010000101.1:0-9398 GCF_020246295.1 Microcystis sp. M090S1
GTCAGTCTGTAGAGCGACCATAAGACCAGAACAGAGTAAATCTGTTAAGGCAGGTGCGGAACCCCGCAAGGGAAAGAAGCAGAAACCTAAATCGTGAGGTTTGGGAATCACCGTCCGTTTACGGCGGTGAGGATGTCAAAATCAAGGTTCTAGATCTAATTGATGACAGTTCCTAATTTTTTGTGATATTATTATGAGGTAAGCCTTAAAAGCTAAAGACGATTAAACTTGCCGTAAAATTCGGGTAACACGAGCGTCCTTGCCTACTCGGTTATTAAAGGGAAACCTGAACCAGCAGTTGTTAGCTCGAGAATATCCGTCCGCTTCAGGCGGGGATTATCAATGGTATTTACTAGATTTCGACTATGACATTTACTGAAACTCAAACAAGAAGATCCGTTCTCTCCCTTCGCCCCGGTCAATTTGTTGTTACGCCTTCGATTGATCAAATTGCCACTCGCGCCTTACGTTATCTAAACTCTGGGTTTTCCATTCATCTATGTGGTCCAGCAGGAACGGGAAAAACCACCTTGGCAATGCACCTGGCCAATTGTTTAGCCAGACCTGTGATGCTAATCTTTGGCGATGATGACTTTACCAGTTCCGATTTAATTGGTAGCCAATCTGGTTATACCCATAAAAAGCTGACGGATAACTATATCCACAGCGTTCTCAAAGTTGAAGACGAGCTAAAACACAACTGGGTGGATTCTCGCTTAACAATGGCCTGTCGCGAGGGTTTTACCCTAGTTTATGATGAGTTCAATCGTTCTCGACCTGAGGTCAACAACGTTTTACTCTCTGCCTTGGAAGAAAAAATTCTCACCCTGCCACCCACTAGCCATCAACCCGATTACCTACAAGTCAATTCTCAATTTCGGGCAATTTTCACCTCCAACCCAGAAGAATATTGCGGGGTTCATGCTACCCAAGATGCTCTAATGGATCGGTTAGTAACCATTAATATGCCTGAACCAGATCAACTGACTCAGACCGAAATTCTTGCCAAAAAAACGGGGATTGGTCGAGATGATGCCTTATTTATTGTCAACCTCGTCAAAAACTTTCGTTTGAAAACTGCGACTGAAAAAACGTCAGGTTTGCGCTCTTGTTTAATGATTGCTAAAGTCTGCGCCTCTCACGATATTGTGGCCAACTCCGATGATGCCGACTTCCGTGATATCTGCGCCGATGTTCTCTTGTCCCGCACAAGCTTACCTATTGATAGCTCAAGAGCTATTTTATGGGAAATCCTCGACGACAATCTGGTAGAATCCTTATCCGTTGGAGAGGAAGAGGAGCCTTCCGATGCCCAAGCGTCAACTTCTGAGCCTTTGACAGGAAATCAATCGTTAAAAGCCATTCAATCTTTACTGCGAACGAACTTGCTGAAGCAAAAAGACTAGTTTTATACTCTTATTGGGTGAAACCAACCGTGACTTCTTCCACTTTTGCTGGCTCGCTCAAAACCCAATCAAACAACTCCCTGAAAACAGCAACTCAAGGTTCGAGTTTGGCGGATATCCTTGAACGAGTTTTAGATAAAGGAATTGTGATTGCTGGCGATATTTCAGTTTCGATCGCCTCCACTGAACTTATAAATATCCGCATTCGTTTGTTAATTGCCTCTGTTGATAAAGCAAAGGAAATGGGAATCAACTGGTGGGAAGGGGATCCCTACCTCCATAGCCAATCCCAAGCTTTACTAGCAGAAAATCGGGAACTTTCACTCCGACTCCAAACCCTAGAAACCGAGCTTGAAACCTTAAAATCCTTAACCCAATTGAGTGCAATGGAGAGCCATGATCCCAGTCCGAACGATGAAGCACATTCCTCAGATGCGTGAAATTCCTCACTTGAATCCTCAAAGGTTAGGAAATTTACACGAGACGATTGCCCCCCTTGATAAAGCAAGGGAAACGGCGATTAACGGCTTGCAAGGTTATCCCTACCTCCCTAGCCAATGCCAAGCTTTATTCGCAGAAAACCTGGAACTTTCACGCCGACTTCAAGCCTTAAAATCCTTAGCCAAATTGAGTGTAATGGAGAGCCGTGATAGCAGTCCGAACGAGCAGGCACATTCCTTATATACATTGAAATTCCTCCGGTAAGGAAGTTTATGCCAGTTAACGATTGCCTCTGTTGATAGAGCAAGGGAGATGGCAATTAATGGGTGGGAAAGCGACCCCTACCTCCCTAGCCAATCCCAAGCTTTATTGGCAGAAAATCTGGAACTTTCACGCCGACTTCAAACCTTAAAATCTTTAACCAAATTGAGTGCAGAGGAAAGTTGACATTGTTTAATTACATCATTATTTTCCCTCAGATAAAATTTCTTGGCCAAGCTCCCCACTAGAGACTCACCGTCAAAAACTGCTCATTTACCAATTCCAACCATGACACTTGCTTGCACACCTTACGATTCTGATAATCAAGCCTTGCTGACCCGTCCAGAAAGTAATAGCCAAGCTGGTTTAGCCCCTTTACTGTTAACTGTCGTGGAACTGGTACGCCAATTGCTCGAAGCCCAAATCATTCGCCGGATGGAAAAAGGGGTTCTCAGTGAGTCTGATTTAGATAGAGCCGCAGAAAGTATCCAAAAATTGCAAGAACAAATTCTCTATTTGTGTGAAATTTTTGAGGTTGAGCCAGAAGAGTTAAATGTCCACTTAGGAGAGTTTGGAACTCTTTTACCTGAAGCAGGGAGTTATTACCCGGGAGAGGAGGGTATTAAGCCTTCTGTGTTAGAATTAGTCGATCGACTCCTCAATACGGGAGTTGTTGTGGAAGGAAATGTTGATCTGGGTTTAGCTCAACTAGATTTAATTCATCTAAAGCTTCGTTTGGTTTTAACTTCTCAGCCGGTTTAATTTGGGAGAATACTGATGACAGTGGGTCTTTATTTGTATGGAATCTTTCCGGAACCAATTCCTGACGGACTCGTTTTGCAAGGGATTGATAATGAGCCAGTTCACAGTGAGATGATTGATGGTTTTAGTTTTCTTTACTCCGCTGCTCATAAAGAGAAGTATTTGGCATCCCGTCGCTATTTAATTTGCCATGAAAAAGTATTAGAAACTGTCATGGAAGCAGGGTTGACAACGTTGTTGCCCCTGCGGTTTGGCTTAGTTATCAAAACCTGGGAATCCGTCACCGAACAATTAATTAATCCCTATAAAACGCAACTGAAAGAATTATTTGCTAAACTGTCAGGCCAACGAGAAGTTAGCATTAAGATTTTTTGGGATAATCAGCTGGAATTACAAGCGGCTTTGGAGTCTAATCCTAAGTTAAAGCAAGAACGGGATGCGATGATGGGGAAAAACTTAAATATGGAAGAAATTATCCATATAGGTCAACTCATTGAAGCAACTGTATTTCAACGGAAACAAGACATTATTCAAGTCTTTAGAGAGCAATTAAATCATCGGGCCCAAGAGGTGATTGAAAGCGATCCGATGACGGATGACATGATTTACAATGCAGCTTATTTAATTCCCTGGGAGCAAGAGCCGGAATTTAGCCAAAACGTTGAAGCGATCGATCAGCAGTTTGGTGATCGCCTAAGAATTCGCTATAACAATTTAACCGCACCCTATACCTTTGCCCAACTTATCTAAGGAGAGTATTAGTTATGTTTCTCGATCTTTTATTTCTTCCTGTTACCGGTCCTATTGGGGGTCTAATCTGGATTGGGGAAAAAATTCAAGAGCGTGCAGATATAGAATATGATGAGTCTGAAAACTTGCACAAATTATTATTATCCTTACAACTAGATTACGATATGGGCAACATTTCCGAGGAAGAGTTTGAAATTCAGGAAGAAGAACTTTTATTAAAAATTCAAGCCTTAGAAGAAGAAGAGGCGGCAGAAGACCAATCTGAATCTTCTCTCTAAAATTTTTCTATACGTCCCACGTTCAGAACTGACAATCTTTCCCACCCTATAGGCCATGAACAAAATCACAAATTGTAGCGGCGCTTAGTAAGGGCGGCTTTGACAAGCTCAAGAACTCGTTGAAGCTTGGTCAGAACTAGCCCTTGATTAAGCCTTAATATTCTAGGTAAAAAGCTTGGAAATTACTAGAATTATTAGAGGAGTGGGCAACAGTTTTGGGGGAATCAGGTTTTTTAGGTAAACTAGGAGGATTGACTGTACGCAAATTTTGAATACTTTGTTCTGTAGTCTCAATTTGATCTGTCACAAACGTCAGACGACTTTTTAACTGCTGAATCTGCCGCTCCATTATTTCTAATTTTTCTTGGATACGTTGTTTTTCAGTAATTAACTTATAAAGCTCAAGTTGCTGATCTGCTTCAGATTGTTTCCGAGGCATAGTGCTAATTTTAGATCTAATTGATCTGGGTGAACGAGTGGTTGTCATAACAATCCCTGAATAACTTAGAATATTCTAGCATATCAACGCCCCAATATAAAAACTTGTAAAAAATCGTAAATTTTCTTTTGGTAAACCCTATGAAATTGTACAATCTATATACTTACGCTTTTTTGAAAACCCCAATAGAAAGCCTAACATTACCCGTTGGAATGGCTAACCCATTGTTACTGATAACTGGTGGAGAGCTATCGGCCGTAGTCGAACCCGAAGTTAGTTTAGACACTTTACAAAATGATGATGAACGCTTGATTCAATCCGTTTTATGTCATGATCGAGTCATCTGTCAATTATTTCAACAAACCACTATTTTACCCCTACGTTTTGGCACATCTTTTTTAGAGTCAGAAAATTTACTGACTCATCTTTGTTCTCATGGCCAAGAATATCAAGAAAAAATTGAAGAACTTGAGGGAAAAGGAGAATATCTTTTAAAATGTATTCCCCGTAAGCCAGAGGAGCCTGTACTCTCTTCTGAAAGCAGGGGCAGACAATATTTTTTAGCCAAAAAACAGCTTTATGAAGCCCAACAAGATTTTTATACTTTGCAAGGTTCAGAATGGCAAAATCTCGTGAATTTAATCACCCAAAGCTATCCATCAACGAGGATTATTACTGCTCCGGGGACAGAATCACGAATTTATCTTTTAGTTAATCTTCAAGAAGAACCTTTACTAATCGAGCAAGTCTTGCATTGGCAGAAAGCCTGCCCCCGTTGGGAATTACAATTAGGACAAGTTTCTCCCCCCTATCACTTTACTTAACTTGATTTCTCTATGACTAACTTTAACTTGGTAAATAACTCTCTAAGTCGTTATGACACTCGACATTTAGTTATGTTTAGTGGCAAAGGAGGAGTGGGAAAAACTACCCTTTCCTGTGGATTTGCTCGCCGTTGGGCTAAATTATTCCCCGAGGAACAAATCCTGTTAATCTCAACCGATCCTGCTCATTCTTTAGGGGATGTATTGCAAACAGAAGTTAGCGATCAAGCATCACCTGTAAAAGACTTACCCAACTTAAAAGTTAGGGCATTAGATGCGGAAAAATTGCTCTTAGAATTTAAAGAAAAATACGGAAAATTTTTAGAAATTTTAGTAGAACGGGGCAGTTTTGTTGAAGGAGAAGATTTAACTCCTGTTTGGGATTTAGACTGGCCAGGTTTAGATGAAATTATGGGTCTATTAGAAATTCAGCGATTACTTATTGACAATGTTGTAGATCGAATTGTTGTTGATATGGCTCCCTCTGGTCATACCTTGAATTTATTGGGAATTAAAGACTTTTTAGAGATTATTTTAAATTCTTTAGAGTTGTTTCAAGAAAAACATCGTGTTATTTCGCAAACTTTTTCAAAAACCTACAATGCCGATGATGTGGATGACTTTTTAGTCAAAACACAAGCAGAATTAACCGAAGGCAAACGAATCCTACAAGATCGGGATTTTACCCTTTGTTTAATTGTGGCAATTGCCGAACCGATGAGTTTATTAGAAACCGAACGATTACTCAATAGTTTGCATCACTTAAATATTCCCTGCGGCAGCTTATTTATTAATCGCATTCTAACGGATCCTAATCAAAATTTAGATCGCTACAGTGAGCAACAGCAACTCCTGGATAAATTCCTAAAAATTCCAGGTCAAGAGACAATTTTCACCCTGCCCCAACAGGCAAAAGAACCCCTAGGAGGTGAAGCATTAGATCAGATCATGAGTCAAATTAAAATCATCGAAAAAGTAGAATTTACTCCCCCGCCTCCTATTCAATGGCCGCAAAAAATTCTGCCGAGTTTTAGTGATTTTATTGACGACAAACGCCAACTCATTATCATTGGTGGCAAGGGGGGAGTGGGAAAAACAACCGTTGCTGCGGCCATTGGTTGGGCGTTAGCTAATCGTCATCCCGATCAAAAAATTAGAATTATTTCTATTGATCCAGCGCATTCTTTGGGAGATGCCTTTGGGACAAAGTTAGGACATCAATCCACACAATTAACTGCTAATTTAAGTGGTCAAGAAGTTGATGCTAATATCATTTTAGAAAAATTTCGGGATGATTATTTATGGGAACTGGCAGAAATGATTAGTGGTGAAGGTAAGGAAGAAGGAAACATCAAACTAGCTTATACTCCGGAAGCTTGGCGACAAATTGTAGCTCAATCTCTGCCAGGAATTGATGAAATGTTATCCCTAGTAACAGTGATGGATTTATTAGACCAGAAACAACAAGATTTGATTATTTTAGATACGGCTCCTACCGGTCATCTCCTGCGATTTTTGGAAATGCCAACGGCTTTAGGAGATTGGTTAAGTTGGATTTTTAAGCTTTGGATGAAGTATCAAAATGTCTTAGGGCGTGTAGATTTAATGGGACGATTGCGAACCTTAAGACAACAAGTGATGTCTGCCCAGAAAAAACTAAAAGACCCCCAACATACAGAATTTATTGGAGTTTTGCAAGCCCAAGATGCTATAGTTGCCGAACAACTGCGATTGACAGCATCTTTGAAAAAAATGGGAGTCTATCAACGTTATGTCGTGCAGAATCGTTATCACGCTAATGAGGAAATTGATCGGGATTTATTCCCAGATCAAACTTTGATTCGCTTACCCAGTTTACCCCGGTCAGTAGAACCTCTAGCCCGGGTAAAAAGCGCGGCAGATCTGTTATTTTAAAGGTAATTAGTCTGATCAAGTCGGACTTCTTAACCCCATCTATTACCCAGTACCCATCTTTCACTTGACTCAGGAGAAATTTTATGGCAGAATTATTCAAAGGATTTGAGCAATTAGTCGAACTGGCTAAAATCTTGGAAGAGAAACTGGAAAAAGGGGAAATTAAAACCGAAATGCAATTTAATTCTCGTCCCTTGAGTAATATTCCCCGTTCTGGCGGTATTCCCCGTTCAGGGGGGGTTTCTCGTTCGAGCAATTCTGGCGGGGATGATTTTGAGGTCAATCGCCATCGCTCATCCTCCACTGATTCAGAGGTTAAAGACACTGTGACACCGCCCGAAGGACCGACCACGGCTTCCCTGAAAGATGTTGGTGGCTTGACGGAAGTGATTAAAGAACTCAAAGAACTAATTGCCATTCCTCTGAAACGCCCTGACTTGTTGGCCAAGTTAGGACTTGAACCCACTCGCGGAGTTCTCTTAGTCGGACCCCCTGGAACCGGTAAAACCCTGACCGCCCGTGCTTTGGCCGAAGAACTCGGTGTTAACTATATTGCCTTAGTCGGACCAGAGGTGATCAGCAAATATTATGGGGAAGCCGAGCAAAGACTGCGGGGAATTTTTGAGAAAGCCAGTAAGAATGCGCCTTGTATCGTTTTTATTGACGAAATTGATAGCATGGCACCCGACCGCAGTAAAGTTGAAGGGGAAGTAGAAAAAAGACTGGTGGCCCAATTGCTGGGTTTAATGGATGGCTTTGCCCAAAGTCGAGGGGTGATTGTTCTAGCGGCGACAAACCGTCCCGACCATCTTGACCCTGCCCTCCGTCGCCCTGGACGGTTTGACCGAGAAGTCCTCTTTCGGGTGCCTGACCGCAAGGGCCGTTTAGAAATCCTGCAAATTCTCACCCGTTCCATGCCCCTAGATGAATCAGTTTCCTTAGCTCTGATTGCCGATAATGCTGTGGGATTTGTCGGGTCAGATTTAAAAGCCGTTTGCCAGAAAGCGGCCTATAGTGCTTTGCGACGCCAGGTTCCTACGATTGACTCGCAAATTCCAGAAACAATGACGGTGGTCCAAGCCGACTTTTTGCAAGCCCTTAAAGAAGTTAAACCGGCGGTATTGCGGTCTGTGGAAGTGGAGTCTCCCCATGTGGACTGGGACAATATTGGCGGACTTGAACAGATTAAACAAACCCTACAGGAGTCCGTGGAAGGGGCATTACTCCATCCTCAATTATATACGCAAACCAAAGCCCAAGCTCCCAAAGGTATTTTACTTTGGGGGCCACCCGGAACGGGAAAAACCTTATTGGCCAAAGCGGTTGCCTCTCAGGCGCGAGCTAATTTTATTAGTATTAATGGACCTGAGCTTTTGAGCAAATGGGTGGGTGCGAGTGAACAAGCGGTGCGTGAGTTGTTTGCCAAAGCTCGTCAGGCAGCACCTTGTGTGGTTTTTATTGATGAAATTGATACTTTAGCACCAGCAAGAGGTCGTTATAGTGGGGATTCAGGAGTGAGTGACCGGGTTGTGGGACAAATCCTCACGGAGTTGGATGGGTTGCAAACTGGGGCAACGATTTTAGTGATTGGAGCCACTAATCGCCCAGATGCGTTAGATCCAGCCTTATTGCGAGCGGGACGGTTGGATTTACAGTTAAAAGTTGATTTACCGAATGCCTCCAGTCGTTTAGCAATTCTCGGAGTTCATAATGATGAACGTCCTTTAGAGGATGTGGATTTAGGCTATTGGGCCGAGGCAACCGAAGGCTGGAATGGCGCAGATTTAGCGTTATTATGTAACCAAGCGGCACTGATGGCAATTCGTCGTTATCGCCATCAGGGAATGACTGACCCGGCTGAGATTCGCATTACAACGGCTGATTTTAATCATGCTTACCAACTGTTGGTTGAACAGCGTGCCAATTGATTTTTTTTCCCCCTTGCTTTAGTAGGGGGGAGAATCTCAATTCAGGAAAACCATCGTAAAAAGGAAAATTTTCAAAAATGTCTGCAATAATGGGTCTAATACTAAATCCGGTTATTAAAAACTGATTATTTATTCCCCCTTTTGCATGAGTGCCTCTTGCATGAGTGCCTGTCCTCATAAGTATACTTTAGACGTTCATAATCTGAGATTTATTAAACTTCTGAAATCGTAGAGTGAGCAAGGAATCCAGTTCTTTTTTATGTTTCAGATGGGCATCATTCAGACATTCATAAATAGCTGAAGAAAAGTCAGAAAAGCGCCAATTCAAAAATGAAACGCATCAACCTCAAGAGTTGACAGAAAAAGGCTCATCAGGTACTGTCTGATCATTAACA
>NZ_JADBTF010000102.1:0-5350 GCF_020246295.1 Microcystis sp. M090S1
ATAAGCTAAGACGCATTTAAAGCACTTATTCTTAAGATTAGCCGAATCTCCCCCAATCCCTTTACTGTTGCCTCTTGCCTCTTGCCTCTTGCCTCGTCTCAACAAGCAATTTAAATGCTTAACAGCTTAATCAGTTTTTAATAACCAGATTTAGTATGAGATACAGCCCAAAAATTAATCATGCCAGAGGTCTCCTAAAAATTAATAATTATATGGTAGTATAGTTATAGGGTTATATAAGGAGAGTCAGAGATAATGCTATTCCGTCAGATGTTCGATCCCGAAACCAGCACTTATACTTATTTGATTGCCGATCCCGTCAGCAAGGAAGCGGCATTGGTGGATTCAGTGCGGGAACAAGTGGAAAGGGATTATCAGCAATTACAGGAGCTAGAATTAACGCTAAAATATTGTTTAGAAACCCATATTCACGCCGATCACGTCACAGGAACTGGAAAATTAAGGCAAATCACAGGCTGTCAGGGTATAGTTCCCGAAAATGCCCAAGTAGCCTGTGCTGATCGCCATCTGGCGGATGGAGAGGAATTGTTGCTAGGAAATATCACCATTAGAGCGATCGCTACTCCCGGCCACACTGATAGTCATCTAGCCTATTTAGTCAATAACAGTCATCTTTTGACAGGAGATGCCCTATTTATCCGGGGTTGTGGTCGTACCGACTTCCAGAGCGGCGATGCTGGTACTCTCTTTGATTCGGTCACGCAAAAACTTTTCAGTCTCCCCGATAGTACCCTAGTTTATCCCGGCCACGACTATCGCGGTTTAACTGTCTCCACCATTGCCGAAGAAAAACAACACAATCCCCGTTTTTTCGGACGTAACCGCCGACAATTTATCGAGTTTATGAACAGTCTTAATTTACCAGATCCCAAAAAGATCATGGAGGCGGTTCCCGCTAACCAAGGCTGCGGCAATTTAGGAGTTGTTTTAGCTTAAAGATCTATTCAGGAGATTAACGATGACCCATACCACAAATCAAGCAAAATTACTAGAATTTGATGCCCATACTTTAAAAAACTTAATTGAGCGCGGAGAAGTTTGCTTAATTGATGTGCGAGAACCGGGGGAGTACGCCAGCGATCGCATTCCAGGGGCGAAATTAGTACCACTTTCCAGTTTTAACCCTAATTCGATCGCTTTTGACCCCGATCAAACCCTAGTTCTCTACTGTAATTCCGGCAGCAGATCCACTGTAGCGGCACAAAAACTGATTGCGGCAGGATTTAGCCAAGTTGCCCAGCTAAAAAACGGCTTAAATACTTGGAAAAGTGCGGGTTATGCCACCGAAAAAGACCAAAATGCGCCAATTAGCCTATTTCGTCAGGTGCAGATCGTCGCTGGTTCCCTAGTAGTCCTCGGAACAGTATTAGGAGCCTTTCTCTCGCCTTGGTTCCTGATTTTAAGCGGTTTTGTCGGTTCTGGTCTAGTTTTTGCGGGGATTAGTAATACCTGTGCTTTAGCTATGCTTCTGGCTAAACTTCCCTACAATCAAACCCATCGGGGGAAATAGGGGGTTAGGGGTTGGCTGTGGGAATTATGAATTGGGAAGTGGGGAAGTGGGGAAGTGGGGAAGTGGGGAAGTGGGGGAATTTCAACTAAAACCCCAACACCCCCCGCAACGCGCACGCAGTGACCACCCCAACACCCCAACACCCTAAAACCCTATCACCTATCTCCTGCCTCCTGACGACCGATAGCTAAAATAACTGATAACTGAAATGACTTGGTTAATTGGACATTTATTAGCCGTTTGTACGGGGATTAGTCTGGGATTGTTAGGAGGAGGAGGTTCTGTACTAGCATTACCGATTCTAGTCTATGTGATGGGAGTACCGACCAAATCGGCGATCGCTATGACGCTTCTAGTCATCGGTAGTGTCAGCTTACTCGGCACGATTCCCCACTGGAAAAAAGGCAACATTAACTTAAAAACCGCTTTTATCTTCGGTTCTGCGACGATGGTAGGGGCTTTTTGGGGAGCAAGATTAGCCACATTACCCTTTGTCACTGCAACCTTCCAGATGCTCCTGTTTGCAACACTAATGCTTATAGCGGCAGCCTTTATGATCGGCAGATCAACACAAATAGATAATCCTGATTATAAAGCCCGCGATCGGCAAAAAAATCTGACTCTCTACCCCCAACCAGTCTGCCGATATTGCTGGCTCTGGTTAATGAGCGAAGGAATTGCTGTGGGTGTCCTGACGGGATTAGTTGGGGTTGGGGGAGGCTTCGCTATCGTTCCCGCGCTGGTATTATTGGGTAAAATCCCCATGGTTCAAGCGATCGCCACTTCCCTGCTGATTATTTTCCTCAATTCTGTAGCCGGATTACTGGGTTATTTAGGTCATATTAGCGTCGATTGGCAGTTAACCCTATCCTTTGCTTTTGCGGCTGCCCTCGGTACTCTTATCGGTTCCTATCTGGGACAGTTTGTGTCCGCAAAACAGTTACAAAAAGGTTTTGGTTATTTTCTCTTAGCGATCGCAACTTTAGTTTTAATTCAAAATCGTCACATCTTGCACAATTTCCTGACTCCGAAAGGCAATTCTATCATCCCGGCGGAGAAGACTATCAATCGAACTGAAGTCAATTAAATCTCGATACTGGGAGAATTGCTGCAATACTGATCAGCTGCTTGCCTATCCACATCACTTGTTAAAACTGCATGGGAGAGGCACTGGAGCTTTTTGCTGTTTAAGACTGATAACTGATAACTTACCCACTGATAACTGATCACTGATAACTGATTATCGTCCCACTTCAGCGAAAATCTCGGCTAAAATCTCTCCAGCACCAGCGTCGCGCACTTTATGGGCTAAATCTCGTCCTAAGACTTCCCCATGGCTAGGATCACCGCTAACCGAGTCCTTAATCAGGCGCTTACCGTCGAGACTAGCCACCATACCCGTTAAAGTTAGGATACCATCCTCGATCGCCGTATTTACTCCGATGGGAACTTGACAACCCCCCTCCAACTCCCGTAAAAAAGCGCGTTCAGCATAGCATCTATCGCGGCTAGGGGCGTGTTCCAACACTTTTAGGACTTCCAAAACCTCCGGATCGGCATCGCGGCATTCTATCCCTAAAGCCCCCTGTCCCACCGCATGGAGAGAAATTGCCGCCGGAATAACCTGATGAACTCGATCGCCTAATCCTAACCTTTCCAATCCCGCTACTGCCAGAATAATCGCGTCGTATTCTCCCGCGTCCAGTTTTGCCAGACGGGTGTTGACATTGCCGCGCACATCTTTAAAAGTCAGATGGGGATAATGGTAACGCAACTGGGCCAATCGCCGCAGGGAAGAAGTCCCCACCACCGCACCTTCCGGTAAAGTGTCTAATTGATAGTCTTGATTTTGGCTATTTACCACCAAAGCATCGGCCGGATTAACTCTTTCGGTGACGCAACCCAAGATTAAGCCTTCGGGCAAATTAGTGGGCAGATCCTTGAGAGAATGGACGGCAAGATCGATCGATCTATCCAACATTCCCACTTCTAGTTCTTTGGTAAATAAACCCTTATCACCGATTTTCGCTAGGGCCACATCGAGAATTTTATCGCCTTGGGTACTCATCGTCTCCACCTCAAACTGTCGATGGGGGTGGTGTTTACTCAATTCTGCCTGTACCCAATAGGTTTGTACTAGGGCTAACTGACTTTTACGCGAACCGATACGCAGGGAACGAGGAGGACTAGAAACGGACATATCTGAAGTAGGAATTTAACTAAACATCTATCGGACTGCTCGATCTAGACTATCCTGATCTCACCCCTGTTGAGTAATCACTTTCTAGGTTAGGCATAAATAGTTACATCTCTTAATATTTTTAGGCAAATAGGGTGAGCATTATTCCCCACTGACAGCAAAGCTGAAAGCCTAGGTTAAAATAGAGGGACAAAGGTTGCAACAGGGTCTAACTAATGACAATGTTTGAACGGACAAATTGGCTAAGTAGCTGGTTATAATTAAATTAAAAATGGATTTTAGGTTCGATCCCCCCTGCCCCCCTTGATAAGGGGGGTGCCGATAGGCGGGGGGATCCCCCTTGATAAGGGGGGTGCCGATAGGCGGGGGGATCCCCCTTGATAAGGGGGGCATCTGATAATTTTTAACGCCTACCTACTTAATTCAGGAGTTATTATTATGCTAGACCAAATGATGAGGATGTTAGAAGGGCAACAAATAGGTCCTTATCGTCTTAATAAGTTTCTCGGTGCGGGTAGTTTCGGTGGTGTATTTCATGCTAGTGAAATGGTCAGAAATACATCGGTTCAAGAAGTTGCTGTTAAAGTTATTCCCGAAAGTAGCGATGATAAATTAATTGAGTTAAAAAATGCCAGAAAGTTAGAACATTCTAATTTAATTAAGGCTTATTCAGTGGGGGAATTTCGTTTTCTCAATACAGAGATGCTTTATTTAGTGATGGAATTGGCACAGGGTAGCCTAGAAAATCACATCGCCAAAGGCGGTTTGTCATCAAGTGAAATTAAAAATATTACTGCTCAAGTCGCCCAGGGTTTAAATTATCTTCATGGACAAAATAAAGTGCATCGAGATTTAAAACCGGGTAATATTCTCAAGGTTAATCAACAATACAAGTTAGCAGATTTTGGCTTAATTAGAACTTTAAATAACAAAAGCCACACTCAAACCGTCCACAATAGCGGTACAATTATTTATATGCCTCCCGAAGCCTTTAGGGGGGATATTTCATCAGCCTGGGATCTGTGGTCATTGGGTATTATGTTAATCGAAATGACGACTAATCAACTTCCCTATAAGTTTAATAATGATATTAACCAGTTAATGGCAAAGGTGATGAATTGTGAGCTACAAATCCCCAGTTTACCGAAAGAGTTTAAACAGATTATTGAAGGGTGTTTGCAAAAAGATAGAAAACAAAGATGGACAGCACAACAGGTTTTAAATGCCTTACAACCTGTGGGATGGAATTCTCCCCCGTCACCTCCACCAGCACCGGCAGCAGTCAAAAAGCCTGTTTCACCAATACCCCTAATTGCTTCACCTACTCCATTTACCGAAAAACTACCCAATCGAGTCACACTGGAGATGGTGAGCTTACCAGCAGGTGAGTTTCTCATGGGTTCTCCTGACAGTGATCCCAATGCTGCAAGTGATGAAAAACCTCAACACCAAGTTAAAGTCAACAGTTTTGCGATTGGCAAATATCCAGTGACTCAGGCACAATATGAAGCGGTAATGGGAATCAATCCCTCTGAGTTTAAAAACAATCCCCAAAATCCGGTAGAACAGGTTAGTTGGAATGATGCTCAAGCTTTTTGTCGGAAATTGAGTCAAATAAC
>NZ_JADBTF010000103.1:0-5224 GCF_020246295.1 Microcystis sp. M090S1
CAGGAGATAGGAGTCAGGAGATAGGAGTCAGGAGATAGGAGATAGGTTTTAGGTGTTGGGGTTTTAGGGTTTTGGGGTTTTAGTTGAAATTCCCCATTTCCCCATTTCCCCAACCCCGCTCCCATCTCATAGACAGTCTCAACGAGTAATTTAGATAGGGTTTGCGGCAAAAAGTTTGTTGGTGGGGTTAGGTGTTGGGGTTTTAGGGTTTTGGGGTTTTAGTTGAAATTCCCCATTTCCCCAACCCCGCTCCCATCTCATAGACAGTCTCAACGAGTAATTTAGATAGTCAACAGCTTACTTAAAAACATCAAAAAGCGGCAACAAAAAACTATTGCTGCTGCTATTTTTGATCAACTCCCCGGGTGGGATTCGAACCTACGACCAATCGGTTAACAGCCGACCGCTCTACCACTGAGCTACCGAGGAAGGCTACTCACAATTAATAATTATAATCATAAGTCCCTCAATAATGCAAGTGCTTTCTGGATTTTTTCTCAAAAAAATTTCCGGTGCCGGTAGCGGTGGGCGGAGAATCCACTATTGTGGAGATAAGGACACCATTAAGTCTAGTCTATGCTTGCCCATCACCGCCGTCCCGTTTCCTTCTGTCTGCTCTCGACAGATCTACCCATCCTCTCCACTTTAGACACTGCCGCTACCCTCTACCAAAAGGATCGCCACCGGTTTCATCTTCTCCTCAATCAACCCCCGGTGGCTCTCGCAGAAATAGAGACTCTTAAACCCGAAAATAAGCAAAATAAATTAATTTGGCTAGAAATTTCAGCTAATCGGGTAATTATGACCATGCAGGGCCAGGGAAGATTCGCCTATCGTCATTTTTGGGAGCAAGGGGTTTTTGGTGTCAGTCGCTTCTGGTTAAATGCCGAAAGTTCTCAACCGGGTTACGCTTTTCGCCTCCGCAACTATACCCGTAGTCTCAAATTAGAGGGGAATAATCTCCCCGAATATTTGCGTCTAGAGTACGAATTATGGTCAGATAACCTGATTTTAGGTCATTATGTCCTTCATTTGCAAGTACACCAATAAATAGGGTCGGCTGAATAGAGCTAAAAACCTTGTGGGATAAGACTTTTAGACTTTTTGGCAATCAAAAAGTGTCGGACACAGGAGCGATCGGTGGCAAAATTTAGGCACTTTTTCCCCGAAAATTAGGTAATTGTGGGGTGGATTGAAGACTTAGTGCTACACTTCCCGAAACGTCGATTTTATTTGAGCTTGTTGTTAGGAATCCACTTAAAAGAGGTTGTTTAATCTGGCTAATAAGCTCTTGGGTATGATATGGGGAAAAGTTCCGGCAATTGCGCTAAAATGGGGAATATGCCGCAAGTTTCCACCTATCGTTACTCTGGAGAGTGTTAGACAGAAAGTTTCTGTATAATATGTAGTTCGCCAACCAGCCATGATTCTTCGCATCTTTCGTGTCGAGATTGATCCATCAACCCGTTCCGCTTTTGAGGCCGGGTTTCGCTCCCTGTCCGTCGATGCAGTCACGCGAGCCCCCGGCAATCTTTCGTGCGAGATTGGGATGCCTACTCGATGGGCGCCCAACACGTATTCCATGATCACCCGATGGCGCGACGAAGATGCTTTGGTCGCCTTCGCAGGGCCGGAATGGAACACACCAGTGATTCCCGCCGGTATGGAGGCTTTCGGAAGAAAGCTGTCCGTAGAGCACTACCGGATTGACGATTCTCCCATCGGCGAACAACGCAATGCAGCGGACTCGCGATAAAATCGGGCGGTGTGGATCGTCCAAGGTCGCGAGCCGCTGATTGCCAACGTTATACATACATTACCCGTAGCAGAAAGCAGCAGCTATCGCCGCAGAAAGCAGCAGCTATCGCCGTAGGGTGCGTTCCCTAATGCAAGTCCTGCTACTCCAGCGATCGCTTTTGGGGAACGCACCATGCACATTGATTGAAACTGTGAAGTGCGATGCCGAAGAACGTAGTGCGATCGCCGTTATCTTCTTGATTAAACTTTAAAACTGCCATTGCTTGGGATAGGATCGCCAAGGGCGATCGCTTTTTGGGGATAAGGAGAGGCGATCTCTCTTTGTGAGTTGGAAAGTTGTCATCGATCCGCGATCGCGGATGTCATTATTGCCCAAGCAGAGTAAAATAAAAGTCTGTATTGAAAAAGGGGAAAGTAACAATGCCGCCAACAATGCAATTTAGTCAAATCTTAGAAATGATTGACTATCTCTCTTTTGATGAACAAGATGACTTGATCAATATTGTTAAACATCGGCAAATCGAAAAAAGACGAGAACAAATTGCTCAAAATATTTCTCAAGCTCGACAAGACTATCAAAATGGTAATGTTTTTCGAGGAGATGTTGATTCCATTATTGCCGAACTAAACAATGATTAACTTGGTTTTTAGCCAATCATTTAAACGCGCTTTCAAAACAAGGATTAAACGACAACCCGACTTAAAATCAAAAATAGAAGCCAAATTGAGACTACTCGCTGACGATCTCTATAATCCAATATTACGCAGCCATAAACTAAAGGGGAAATTGTCAGGTGCTTGGGCTTTTTCTGTTGAATATGATTGTCGAATTATTTTCAATTTTGAATCAAACCCTGAAACCCAAGAAGAAGAGATCAACCTAATTGATATTGGAACTCACGATGAGGTTTATTGAATATGATTTTTTATTATGTTAGCAAGGTTTCGGAGTTGGTGATCGCTTTTTGATGATGGGAAAGGGCGATCATGTATAATCCAAAATATTATGAACTAGATACAAAATCTCGATAAAATGGAGATAGAATGGGACAATAATAAAGCTGCTGCCAACTTGATCAAGCATAAAATTGATTTTGAAGATGCAAAAAACATTTTTCTAGATCCAAACTGTCTGGAAAAAGAAGATAAACGTGATTATAATGAAACTAGAATTCAAGTAATCGGTATAGTTAATCAAGTAGTTTTATTGGTCGTCTATACCAAAAGAAACGGCAGATACCGCATTATTTCAGCAAGGAGAGCCAATAAAAATGAACGACGACAATATTACCAGAGTCAGACTTGATCCCGAAAATGTTAGTCATGGTAAGACAGATTGGGAAAAAGTTGAAGCAATGACTGAGGAAGAAATTGACAAAGCAGCCGAAGCAGATTCGGACTGTCTCCCCCTATCTCAACAAGAATTAAATGAGTTTCGCCGTACATCAATCACAGATGCCGATCTTGTAGTGCGATCGCTGTCATCTTGTTGATTAAACTTTAAAATTGTCATTGCTTGGGATAGGAACGCCAAGTGCGATCGCTTTTTGGGGATGAGGAGTGCGATGCCGAAGGCACTGCGTAGCAGATCGCTGCTCTTGTATTTCCCAAATTACCACCCAATATCTGAGTTATAATCAATAATATCCATTCTACACCTTAATCAAATAATTTAACTTATGTCTGCTACAATTCGTCAAGAACTTCACCAACAGATTGACCGATTACCTGATGACATTGTTGAAAAAATTGCCAACTTTACCCGATTAATTTCCCCTGAGCCAAACAACATTTCAGAATATACTAATTGGCAAGATGAAGACTGGCAAAAATTTTCATTAGAGCAATTTTTCAAAGAAGGAGATGAAATTGAATATTCCCTAGCAGATGCTCAAGAAATTTATCAACCATGAAACCAGGTGATATTGTTCTAATTCGTTTTCCTCAAGCAGACTTGAAATCAGGAAAACTGCGTCCAGCTTTAATTATTGCTATTTCACCAAGTCGCCATCGTGATTTATTACTTGCTTTAATTTCTTCTCGTCTCCATCAAGCTACTCTAGGATTTGACGAAATTATTAATACCTCTCTTCAAGTATTAGGCAGTGAAATATTTAATCAGATAACCAAAAGTAAATAAAAACAAAATATTTATTAAATCAAAAAAGATTTAAAATGGCAAGAAATGCGACAAATAAATTATTGCAAAATGCTAAAAAACTAAAAAGTGACGAGTTTTATACACAACTTTCAGATATAGAAAGTGAGTTGCAACATTATAAAAGTCATTTTGAAAATAAAGTAGTTTATTGCAATTGCGATGACCCCCGAATTAGTAACTTTTTTAAGTATTTTGCCGCAAACTTTAAAAAATTAGGTCTAAAAAAAATCATAACATCTTGTTATCGAGAACAAGTGAGAGATTTATTTAATACAGAAGAAGATGAAAAGGGTTTTTTCTTTGAATATACAGGTACAGAGAGAGAAAAAAATAAACCTAGTTCAACTGACATTGTTTACTTTAATGGGGATGGGGATTTTCGTAGTTTTGAAAGTATTGAACTATTAAAAAAGTCCGATATTGTTGTGACTAATCCCCCATTTTCATTATTCAGAGAATATGTAGCTCAATTAGTTAAATACGATAAAAAGTTTTTGATAATTGGCAATATTAATGCAATAACCTATAAAGAAATTTTCAAACTAATTAAAGAAAACAAAGCCTGGTTAGGAATAAATCTTGGTAGAGGTATTTCTGGTTTCATTGTTCCCGAACACTATCAACTTTATGGAACAGAGGCTCGTATTGACAATTCTGGAAATAGAATAGTTTCTCCAAATAATTGTTTATGGTTAACCAACTTAGACACATCAAAACGACAGGAAGATATGGCTCTCACAAAAAGATATTTTGGCAATGAAGCTGAATATCCAAAATATGACAATTATGATGGAATTAATGTCAATAAAACCCAAGACATTCCCTTAGACTTCAAGGGGTTTATGGGTGTACCAATAACATTTTTACATAAATTCAATCCCGACCAATTTGAAATAATTAAATTCAGGAAGGGGAATGATGATAAAGATTTATCAGTAAATGGGAAATGTCCTTATTTTAGAATACTAATCAAGAATAAACGAATCCAAACTGAATATATTGATTTAACAGGGTAAGCGCATCTTAACAATCCTTGACAAAATGAACTTTATGTGAGTTGCCTACCCACGATTCAGG
This sequence comes from Microcystis sp. M090S1, assembly GCF_020246295.1. Lineage (NCBI taxonomy): Bacteria > Bacillati > Cyanobacteriota > Cyanophyceae > Chroococcales > Microcystaceae > Microcystis > Microcystis sp. M090S1. The sequence continues at coordinate 4,997 of NZ_JADBTF010000103.1, forward strand.
CATATTTGAGGAGAATTTGCCATCTCAATTGTTAAGCAAAAATCGACTGAATGGGTCGATACTATTCCGATTGACTGGTATCACTTGAAATGCCCACGCCTATCACAAAATTGGCCAATTGTCAATAGCGGTTGAGATGCTCTCACCCTGCTCTTTTATGTTGTCGAGATGTTGAAATTTTACCCTGATATTGAGAATGACATTGACGGCTAAAATAACTTTTAATTA
>NZ_JADBTF010000104.1:0-10763 GCF_020246295.1 Microcystis sp. M090S1
CCCTTATATAGAAAGGCATTTAGCGATTTTTGTCAATTGTTTTTGATATAGAGCGAACTAATCAATTAAGTCTCTTACCAGATAAGGATTTAGTCGATTTATGCCCCCCTATCGAACCATACCAAGTAACGAAGAACCGAAAATAGTTGATGAAGTCCCTTTTTTTAATAAGAGTCAAAAGGAGATGAGGGAGTCAAAGTGTACGGACACTTTTTCTGGGATTTAGTTGCTCTTTGCTTCCTCCGCGTTTGATAATAGACATAGACAGACGCTAGGGACATCGATCGATATATCCATCGGATTCTTGCCAATTTTTTGATGGGAGCTAAATATGAATAGGCTAGTAGAAAAAATTACGGCTATTGTCGAAAAACTACCGAATTTAAAACTATTAATTCTCTTCGGTTCTAGAGCGCGTGGAGAGCATAAACCTGATAGCGATTGGGATTTCGCTGTTTTATACGAGGAAAGAAGCGATCAAAAGGATATTTCGAGTCTATTGAAAATTTATACACTACTCGAACAAGCTTTAGAGATTCCCGAGGACAAAATTGATGTGATTGATTTAAAAGAATGTTCGCCGATCCTCGCTCATTATGTCGCGCGAGATGGTCAACTTCTATACGAACGGGAAACGGGACTATTCGAGGGATTTAAAGAAAAATTTCTCATGAATCCTGAAGAATCGAAAGCGTTATACCGTCAATTACGGAATAATCTGGAGATTTCTCTACGAGAAAAAGGAGTGTAAATGCTATTCAACCTCTGATTGCGATAGACGAATTAAACCTCATGAATCAATACCTCGCCGAACTTAGCGAGTACGGTTCGATCACCTTAGAGGATTATCGTACATTAAGAGAACGTCAATTAGCCATAGAAAGGTTAATTCAGCTTATCGTTCAAACTGGCATCGATATCAATTATCAGATTTTAAAATGTTTAGATATCGAGTCTCCGAATAATGCTCGCGACGCATTATTTCAAATCGTAGAACTGGGAATTTTAGAAGAACACCTAGCCGTTCAACTGGCCGAGTCTATTAAATTAAGAAACTTACTCGTACACCTATACAAGAAAATTGATCCCGATATCGTTCATTCCTCGATCGCTAATATTTTACGAGATTATCCCCGCTACCAACGCTCGATCGTTCAATATCTAGATTCCTTGGAGGCAGAAAATGGTTAAAAATACGAAAGAATTAAAAATTATCAATACAGTCAATAGAATAACCACGACTGTGGAAAAAATACCGAATTTAAAACTATTAATTCTCTTCGGTTCTAGAGCGTGCGGAGAGCATCGACAATACGAGGCGATTTTATCTCAAACAAATTACCGACTATTTAGGGTTTGCGGCAAAAAGTACGGGCGAAGCATTCGGATAGAAAATCTCCGGTTTCACCGATAAGTTATTGCCCGAATGCTTCGCCCCTACAGGACGCGGGCCGATGAAGACGCAAGGTTTAGAAGCACGATTCTCTCAAAATCTTGCACCTGTTTCGCGAGAACAGCCACAAAACCCCTATCTTGCCTACATTTCACATTTATTCAGCAAGCCCTATTTAGACTCTCTAGAGGTGAAAGATGCCTAAAAAACAAAAAAAATTAGAGGAAACGGGACAGTTAAATCTATTCGATAACACTACAGAAATTGAAGATAAAGATCTGGATTTTGAGTTCGAGGATATTGATTTAGAATCTCTTGTTTCCGAAGATTTGGGGATTACTGAATCGGTAAGCGATCGCCGAGTCGAAACCGTTCGCCAACTGCTAACCCTAAAACTCCTACGGGAGGCGATTCGAGCGGAAAACCCCGACGATCGAGTTATGGCAGATTTTGCCGAAATGGTATTACCCAATTTACTCCGATTAGCGATCGGGGTAACGGCAAAAGGAGGAAATTTCTTCGAGGAAATCGATCGCCGTCGGGAATTAGAGGGAAAAAGCAAAGTTCGACGGGATAATGCAGGAGATCAATCTCTCAATACTCATTTACTTAATGGATTATTTCCCGCTAATCTCATCGAAAAACGACTAGAAAAACTCAATACTACCGTTCGACGGGTAGTAAAGGAATGCGAGCGCAGGTTGGCGATCGCTGGGTTTATTCTCCACGATTTCGAGAAATTCCGCTACTCGCTTTTCCCCGCGATGCCGGCGAAATATATCGAGATTAACGAGGACTTCGATCGAGATATCCGCAAACTATCACGAGAGGAACATCGAGAGATTTTTCAAGTATTGGTTCCCGAATTAGGATTAGATCGCTTTTTATTTTCCGATCAACCAGAAAAATGGACTGAATATCTTGATGATTTGATATACATCGCTAAAAATGCCCAGCGTCGGAATGATACTGATCGAAATACCTCGGAAGATGGGTTAAATACTCGCTTAAACAATAGCGCTCTCGAAAGTTTAACCGATCTTGCCTGTCTAGCCGATCGCTTGGCTTCCATTATTAAACACCCCCACGATGCGGAAAAAGCTCCGTTACAAGACCTTTTATACAGCCTCAGCGATGGGGAACTAAAATTCACTTACCACAGTATCGCCGAAAACCGCGGGGTACTAACAAACGTACTGAATAATGCGGTGATGGAAGCACATCAAGAACTAGACTATCAGCCTTTACTTTACTTGCCTACGGGAGTTGTCTATATCGCCCCCAAAAACGCGCCAGAAGTGTCCCTAGAAACCTTACCGAATCGAGTGGTGGACACCATTAAATCCCTCTGTAGCGGCGAATTACAGCGTAAACAAACGGGATTCGGTAGAGATGGCAAGGGGATGAAATACGCAGATTACTACAGCCAATTTTTCGACGATGCCGGGTTAATGCGCGCTGCCCTCAACGCCACCCTTCGCATCCTCGGTGATAATAAAGCGTCCGTGGCCGGAAGTCGCGGCGAAAACCTGATTAAATTTCAACAACAGGGCGTTTTACCCAGAGATTACGATTTTCATTGTGAAGATGATATCCGGATTGATCGCCTAGCGGAATTCGGGGACGTGGTGACGCGGAAAATCTGGGGCGATCGCCTGGAAAAAATCGAACAGGCGCGAAAATTGCAGAAAAACTTACCCGCACCGCCGGATTTAGATTTAATTAGCGAGATCGCGCATTATTGGAATCTAGAAAATTATCTGCCACAAATCCGAGCGATCAAGCGTATTAATGAATCGTTAAAAGAACTCAAACTGAAAGGCAATACGGGAGGGGTTCCCTACGAATGGTATTATCTAGCGGCGCAATACCTGAAACAGCATCCCGGAATCGAGGATATTAGACCGGTTGCAGAAGATTTAATCGCTTTTCTCGCCGCAAAAATCGCCGCCATAGTTGCGGGATATAACTTACCCGATGGTTGGGAGGATTTGCGAGAGTGGGTTAATCAAGTGGTGCAGTTACCCGGTCGGGAATTGGCCCACTCGATCGAAATCTTCCAGAAAGAATTAAACCACTACAACGCCGCTAAAAAACAAGGTCGCGGCCGTCAACTTCTCTGTTCGATCTCCCATTCTCCCTATAGTGTCAGCGAACAGATGGAATCGGCGGTTCTTTTTACTCCCCAAGTCTATACTAATAAACAAATGCTGGCAGGCTCGAACGCCAAACGAAATATTTCCAGTATCGCGGGAACGGAAATGATGTTGCGTCAGATTCTTATGAATCAAACCCAAGCGGTAGGAAAACGTTTCGAGGAGGGCAAATATCGCTATCTGTACTTTTACCCGACCTATTATTTTACTCCCGAAACCAATAGTTTTTTACAAAAAGCCTACGCTAACATCGCTCAAACTCGTTTTGATAGCTCGATAAAGTTGCACTTTGTTGATAAGAATCTGGTCGCTAACTTCGATCGAACCCGTTATCAGAGTGTCGATAGTTTCCTGATCGATGAAAAATTAAGGCAGAAAAAGGAAAGAATTAACGAGGAGGAAGATGGCAAAAAAGACCGCACTTTTAAACTATCCTATCCCGAAGATAAACCCTTAACCTTTTATTTTATGGCCCTACCTCCGGGCCGCGATCCCACCGATACGGAATCCTGGGTTATGCCAGCATGGTTAGGATTAGCTTTCCCGATGATTCTAGATGTCAAAACGGTGGTTTCTGAGTCTCCTATTCCTCCCTATCGCGACGGTGCGGAATTTGAAGAGACGGTATTTCTCGACAGTGCGCCCCAAGCGATCCGGTCCTTAACCCGATGCGATCGATTCCGTCTCGATCGAGTCTTGAACGCGTGGGAAGATAATTACGGAAAAAAATATTCCGCCCCCTTAAATACCCTAACCGCAGCCTATTCTATTCATTTAGACGTGAACTCGAAGCAGGGTAAGACGGGTTATGACCCCAATTGGGGCAAATTAACGGAACTCGCTATCAATTTAGAAACCAGTCCTCTCTATGTTTTTCATTACCTTAAACAGTGGAAACGGGGCAAAGATGCCGACATACCGAGCGCTAATCGAATCGCTCTGTATCTCTACGATTTTTATCCTTGTTTCGATCCCTATGTACAAGCCAACCGAACCAATTTAACTATCGATATGACAGCACAATCGCCCTTAAATCACCCTAAAAACTTAACCGAATTGTATCGTCAATTCTATCGAGCTAAATCTAGTAAAGGAAAGCCCATTAAAGCCAATGCTATTCTTAAACCTATTGATGAAGCGGCGGATGTTATTCTTAAAGCGGATAACGCTATAAGCGATGATTTGACTTCTTTGGTAGCGGCACGATTATTTAAACTAATGGATCGAGTACGCTCTCAAACAGCAGAAGGTCGATACGTTATCAAAGAGCGAGATCAAGAGCGAGAAAAAATCTTGGATTTTGCTAAATACTTTGTCAAAAATGTTTTCGAGGAGTCTTTTGAAAGTGATCGAGCCAGATTAGCAGGTCGTCAGCTAAATATTATCCGGGATACCTGCGAATTTCTCTATCGTTTAGAAATGGATAAAGAACGTCGCCAAAGACAAGTTCAACCTCTCGATACTTCAAATTCTTCTTCCGAGGAGGAAGAGTAAAAGCTTTAACTGTTATCCAAATGTCCACTTTTTCTATATTAGGAGCGAACTTATGACTTTTCTTAAATCTGTTGACGCTAAATTCTTTCATGGCGAGATTCCCTACAAACCGATGGGAAAATACGTTCACTTTTTGACGATTCGAGTCACAGAATCCTATCCTTTATTTCAAACAGATGGAGAGCTAAATAAAGCTCGTGTTCGTGCGGGAATTGATAGCAAAAAAACGATTAGTCGTTTATCGATGTTTAAACGGAAGCAGTCAACTCCAGAACGTTTAGTCGGACGAGAATTACTCAGAAAATACGGATTAATTACCGCCGAAGAATGTGAGTACAATGTAAAATTTGCCATGAATAACCCCGACTGTATTATTTATGGTTTTGCCATCGGTGATTCGGGTTCAGAAAAATCGAAAGTAGTAGTAGATACGGCTTTTTCGATCACACCCTTTGATGAATCCCATGAAAGTTTTACTTTAAACGCTCCCTACGAGAATGGTACTATGGCATCTAAGGGAGAAAATAAAACCAAACTGGGAGAAGTGACTAGCCGAATTAACCAGCAGGATCACATCCGTCCGCAGGTGTTTTTCCCTAGTATTGTCACTTTAAAAGATCCGACAGAAGCGGGTTTTCTCTATGTTTTTAATAACATCCTGCGTACCCGTCACTACGGCGCGCAAACCACCCGGACGGGACGGGTAAGAAATGAGCTTATCGGTGTTATTTTTGCCGATGGGGAAATTGTTAGTAATTTGCGCTGGACACAGGCAATATATGATCGCCTTCCCGATGAAGTATTACACTCGATCGATCCCTTAGATGAGGATTTAGTTATGGAAAAAGCCACCGAAGCAATACAAGCATTAATGGCGGAAGAATTTATCGTTCATACCGATTTTATCGGGGAAAATTTTCAACCTTTATTAACTGAGGTGAAAACTCTCACGGGTACGGAAGCAGGAATTTTATCGATCTTAAACCAAGCGGATAAAGAAGCGAAAGACTACGCTAAGAAACATATCGCCGAGAAAAAACCAGCCGCTCAAAAACCGTAAATTTCAGTAGGGTGAGTAATTTCTCACCCTATATCCTCGCAATTTTTAAAGAGTTATGGTACATATTTATTCCTGTCAATTAGAACTGCACGATAGTCTTTATTACGCAACCCGTGAAATCGGCAGACTCTACGAAAGCGAACCCGTAATTCATAATTACGCGCTCTGTTATGCTTTGGGATTGGTAAATAGCGATAGTTATCGTTACTTCTGTTCCGAACAAATTCCACAGTACCAAGAACATTTAAATCCTCTTAACGAAGAGAAAATTTATGTCACTCCCGCACGGGCGATCGTTCATACGGCGGTTCTCAATACTTGGAAATATGCCAATAATAACTATCATGTGGAGATGGAAAAAACCCAGAAAAATATTCCCAGTTTTGGCAGAGCCAAAGAAATCGCTCCCGAAAGTGTTTTTGAATGTTTTATCATTTCCCATCACCCCCTACAACTTCCTAAATGGATTCGTTTGGGAAAATGGATGAGTAAAGCGGAAGTAAAACTGACAGAACTTTCCCTATCAAAACAAAAAGAGGATTTATTTATTTATCCCTATCCTTTAAATCCTCTCGATGTTATGTTTACCCATCAGGTGATTGGCTACGATGTGATCAATATGCCTCCCGTTAGTTTGATTCGTAACGTAAGAATGCGCGGGGAATATTACCAAATAAGCGATCGTCCCGATCTCAAAATTCCCGCTCGATTGTCCTATCGCTTCGGTTGAAAATTGACCATGACTCTTATCTCTTCTAAACCCCTCACTTTACCGGAATTTCTCTCACTAACCGCTCCCGATGGCGATATTACCTATGAATTAGTCGATGGAGAAGCGATCCCGAAAATGTCACCGAAATTCTTTCATTCTCGTTTAACTCTGGCTTTATCTTCTATACTCGATCACTGGAATCAAGGACGGGGAGAAGTGGGAATCGAATGGGCGATCATTCTCAGCAAAAACGGTCGAGATTGGTGTCCCGTTCCCGATCTTCTCTACATTTCCCCCGAAAGGTTAGGAGATATTCCCCTCACCGATGAAGCTTGTCCCGTTCCCCCGGAATTAGTCATCGAAATTATCTCTCCGGAACAATCTTTCAGCAGCCTGAGCGAAAAAGCCGTGGACTACCTAAAAGCGGGAGTCAGTCGCGTCTGGATCGTCGATCCCCGGGCCAAGCAGATCACGATTTTCTATCCCGATGCACCCCCGGCGATTAAAAAAGGCGATGACGAAATTAGCGATATTCTCCTCCCCGATTTAACCCTAACCCCCAGACAAATTTTTGCCAAGGCCCGATTAAGTTAATGCCCTACAGTCTCGTTCTCAATCTCACACCCCGATCGCCGATCTATCCGAATTTTCTCACCGGACGACACCTTCACGCGCTATTCCTTACCCTTGTCAGTAGTGTCGATCAGGAATTAGGGGACATTCTGCACGCATCGGAGGCAGATAAAGCCTTCACCTTATCGCCACTACAGATGCAATCCGGGGGAAAAACGATAAATTCCCCGCAGTGGCGATACGAACGGCCAATCGCCCCAGAAACTCCCTGCTGGTGGCGGATTTCTCTGCTCGATGACCGATTATTCGGTAAATTAACCTCGCTCTGGTTGAATCTCAATCCAAAACACCCCTGGCATCTCGGTTCCGCCGATCTGGTTATCACTAGCGTCCTCGCCACCCCGCAATCGGTTCAACCCTGGGCGAACTCTTGTACTTATCAAGACCTGTATGAAAACGCCTCGGAAACGAATCGGGAATTTGATTTCCTTTTCGCCACCCCCGTCACCTTCCGGCAGGGAAAATTCGATAGTGCCTTACCGACGCGGGAACTGGTGTTTAATAGCCTTCTCAATCGTTGGAATCGCTATAGCGCTATCCCCTTCGATTCTATTGCCCTAGAGTCGATTTTCCCTAGTTTCTTCGATATTCAAACGAAATTAGCCGACGAAGCCTATAAAAACCAGTCGTTCGGTTGTGTAGGCGAGATTCACTATCGTCTTTTGGGAGAGGTGGAACCCGCAAAGATTAAAGCGATTAATGCACTGGCGGATTTTGCCCTCTACGCGGGAGTGGGACGGAAAACCACCATGGGGATGGGGATGACTCGCAGAATTTCTAAAGATAAAAGATAGTTATGGATGAATCTGACTACATACCGATCGCCGCTCTCAACCATTACGCCTACTGTCCCCACCGTTGTTGGAGAATGTTCGTCGCTGGGGAATTTCTCGATAATAGCTATACGATCGAGGGAACAAATTTACACGAGCGAGTTCACACCGTCGGGGCGGCAAACCGCGAGGAAATATGGCAAATTCGGGCGATCTGGCTTAAATCAGATAATTACCGTCTCATCGGTAAAGCCGATCTGATCGAGTCCCACGACGGCGAATTTATCCCCGTGGAATACAAACGGGGCAGTAAAGGCGAATGGGATAACGACGAGTTGCAGGTGTGCGCTCAAGCCATCTGTTTGGAAGAAATGACTGGAAAAAGGCTAGATACTGGCTATATCTACTATGCCAGTTCTCACCACCGTCAACCGGTGGCGATCGATCTTGCTCTACGGCAACGGGCGATCGCTACGATCCGAGCAATTGAAACCCTGATCCAGACGGGAAAAATGCCCCCTGCGGTCTATTCACCCCGCTGCAAGGGATGCAGTTTGTTCGATCGCTGTTTGCCCCGATTAACCGAAAAAGTCCAACGATATCGAGAGGAAGAATAAAAAATATGGGAACGGTATATGTGACAAGAGAAGACGCATTTCTCGGCAAAAATGACGAGCGTTTAACGGTCAAAGCATCCAAGGAAACGATACTCGATGTACCTCTATTGAACGTGGAAGGAGTGGTGATTTTCGGACGGGGTTCAGTTTCTCCCGCATTGGTGATCGAATTGTTGGAACGTCATATTCCGCTCAGTTTCGTCACATCCACCGGACGCTATCTCGGTAGATTGGAACCGGAGATGACCAAAAATATTTTCGTTCGTCGAGCGCAATGGCAGGCCGCCGGCGATTCTCCGAAAGCCATTCATTTAGTGCGGGGATTCGTCCGCGGCAAGCTGAAGAATTACCGCAACATTCTGCTCCGTCGTCAACGCGATCGAAAAGAGTTGGATTTACAAACTGCGATCGCTTGTTTGGAAGCAGCGATCGGCTCGATCGAAACAACCTCGGCGATCGATTCTCTCCGGGGGTTAGAGGGAGCCGGAAGCGCGGCCTATTTCAGTTGTTTTGATTCCTTAATTCTCGGTGATACTTTTACCTTTACCTCGCGTAACCGTCGCCCCCCGCGAGATCCGGTCAATTCTCTTTTGAGTCTGGGTTATGCGTTATTGCGCCATGACGTGCAGAGTGCGATCAATTTGGTCGGTTTTGACCCCTATCTCGGTTATCTTCACTATCAACGCTACGGTCGCCCCTCGCTGGCACTAGATCTGATGGAAGAATTTAGAGCGATCGTCGTTGATGCCGTGGTTCTCAACGGGATCAATCATCCTTATCTTACCCCCGAACATTTCACCACCGAACCCTTAAGCGGTGCGGTTTCCCTGACAAGAGAGGGGTTACAGATTTTCCTGCGCTTGTACGAACAGAAGAAACAATCCAAGTTTAAGCATCCGGTAATGGGTAAACAGTGTACTTATCAAGAAGCTTTCGAGATTCAGGCCCGACTGATGGCGAAATATCTCATGGACGAGACGGATAAGTATCCACCCTTGATTTTAAAGTAGGTAGAGGCGGTCATGTATTTTGTTGTCAGTTACGATATTTCCGACGATAAGCGACGAACCAAAATTCACAATACGTTAAAGTCCTACGGCCAACGGGTGCAGTATAGTGTTTTTGAGTGCGATCTAACCGATACCCAGTACGCCAAGCTGCGCGGGCGCTTGAGTAAGTTGATCAAACCCGATACCGATAGCATCCGCTTTTATTTTCTCTGCGCCTGTTGTCGGGGTAAAGTGGAACGTATCGGTGGTGAGTTACCCCGGGATAATACAATTTTTTTTGTTTAGCTCGGTTGCGCTTCCGGGTAGCTGTAAAAATCCTTAACTATTATCTGGTGGCTGAAAAGCTTATGGAATATAGATTCGAGATGATTTTCCTTTCCAACGCGGGGCGCACCTTATCCCGTAAGGTTTTGCGGGGTCTTGAAGCAGTGGGTCACTTGCTGTACAATGGGTTTATTGCGGGTGCGGCGCATACGAACCTTGAAAATCCCATAGCGTATAGCTTTTACCACTGGGCGGTTCCAATTAATCTTAAACCCTACTAGGGATTGAAACAAGAGCAAAGAATCAGCGAATGGGCTACCAATCGGGTTCCAATTAATCTTAAACCCTACTAGGGATTGAAACTGGATATGTGTGGGGGTCTACGGGAGAGAGAGAAGTGTTCCAATTAATCTTAAACCCTACTAGGGATTGAAACTAATGATGCGGACCGCCGCCGGGCAACGCGAGAAGTTCCAATTAATCTTAAACCCTACTAGGGATTGAAACGTTGCCACGCCGCCTAATTTGCCTGATCATACTAAGTTCCAATTAATCTTAAACCCTACTAGGGATTGAAACTAACTTATCCTCAAAATCTTTCTTGCCGCCAACTGTTCCAATTAATCTTAAACCCTACTAGGGATTGAAACG
>NZ_JADBTF010000105.1:0-4572 GCF_020246295.1 Microcystis sp. M090S1
CCCAAATCGTGAGGTTTGGGAATCACCGTCCGTTTACGGCGGTGAGGATGTCAAAATAAGATAAATTTGGCTCTCTTAGGTTTGGTGGGTAAAATGTATTCTAAGATACAGTCCTGGTGACGAGCGAGTGGAGCAAACCACAAAGACACAAAGGACACAAAGATTGATCGCTCCTATATAAGTTAAACTGATCACACAAAGAATAAGAGATCCCAGGTTTTGATCGAGAGTTAAGAGGTAAAATGATGACTTTGCAAGAAATGATCAAATCTTTTGAGAATTTATCAGAGGATGAACAGGAGTCATTGTTAGAGATTTTGTGTCAATATAGAGCCAAAGCAAGAGAAAGAGAAATTTTAGCTAATTTTAAGGAATTGAAAGAGGCGATCGCTACTGGAACGGCCAGAAGGGGAACCGTAGAAGATTTGATTGCTGATTTGAATGAGGATTAACAATGGATTTAATATGGAGTGATGGGTTTAAGCGTTCGTTTAAGAAGCTAATCAAGAAAAATACCCAGTTAAAACCTAAAATTTTCGATGTACTTAGAAAACTGGCAGAAGACCCATTTACACTGTCTTTAAAAACCCATAAGTTAAGTGGTAATTTAGAAGGGTTATGGTCTTGTACTGTAGCTTACGATTGTCGAATTATTTTTAGTTTTTCGGAAGATGGAGAATATTTAGAAGTCATCATCTTGTTAATTGATATTGGTAGTCACGATCAGGTGTATAGAAAATAGGATAGACTGGAAAGCGATCCTGCGGGTTTCTGCGTTGCGGTACATATATATTTATAATAAGATAAATTTTTCCTAATCGTTAGGATTTCTTTTAAGATAGGATTTAAACACAGGATTAATAGGAAAATAGGACGAGGTTTCTGATGGTAATTTATCCAGTAAACAGCGTCTCATTAATGACTGAATAGTTGCCCAAAATTCAGAAGTAGATAAGTCAAGATTAGCAGTTTTGGGAAACTTTTCTACCGCTTCAGTTTGATTAGCTAACCAGTGCATCACCTTTTTTTCTGTTGCGGATAAACGCTGTAAATGACATTCGATCGAGTCTTCCATATCCCCTAAATAAATTTCATTTTTCATTTGTTCTAAAAATAAGGATACTTCTCCATCAAATAGTTCAATAATGGTTGAGGAGATGATATTTAACCAGTTAGGATGACCTTGATAAAGTTCCCTCAGTTCCGTCCATTTCTCCTCATTTTTTAAACCGTATTCTTTGAAGATTTCTTCAAATTCTGTCGTTAAACCTTGCAGGTATAAAGTTTTAATTTTATCGGATTTTAAGGTGACAAAATCTCTGGGAAGTTCCCAACTAATTAAAATCAAGCAACTTTGATGAGATGTGGTAGCAATTTGCTGAAAAAATTTATGATAATCCTGACAGTCGTTTAAATATTTACCTGCTAATTCCCCCGGTTTAAAAATATTCTGCACATCATCAAGAATAATTAAACAACGATAGGAGCTTAGATAATCTATTATATCGGGTAAGGGGGTTGATAGAGATTGGCTGAAAAACTGTTTTAGATCATCTTTGAGAGCGATTAATTGAGGAATATTTTCCAGACTGCGATAAATAATATAATCAAATTGTGGGGCAATTTCTGAAACTAATTTAAGGGTTAAAGCTGTTTTTCCAATTCCACTTAACCCATAAATGGTAATTAATCGAGTTTTATTATCTAGCCATTCTTTTAAGGTTGATATTTCTAACTTACGTCCATAGTTATACCTTAATTCAGGAGCTTTTGTTAGGTCAATTATGGGGGATTGATGACCATTATCTGGAAAATTTGAAGACTTTTTTAAGTTGTTTTCTGAATAGAGGTTATTTTCTCTACAGATATTAACACGACTATTGCTAATATTATTACCATGATGGTTAACAAAGTGATAAATAATAGATGAAGCTTTAGTTTCTAAAATAGAACGAACATTAGACTTTTTTATATCTTCTTGAAAAACATCAGATAACAGTTGCCATAACTTCCATGCTTCTTTTTTTATATGGTCATAACTGCGCTGATTATCTTTGGCAATTTCTTCGTAATCTTGATGTTTCCAAATACCCTGTAAGATAGATTCTTGCAACGAATCAAGATGTTTACCGGTTTTGTCTAATACCTGTTTATCAGTCCATTCTAAAAGGGTTTGAATATCCATATAAGTAAGTGATAGAACATTTGTATTGCTGGTTGGGATAAGGGAACATATTTTAGTTTTCTCGTTTTTTTATCAGACTAATAATCATTTTACTTTACTCTTGCAAAATATCAACTATTATTTTATCTCTTTTTGCTCACCTCATCCTATCCGTCCAGATAGGAGAAGATAAGTTTCTAATTTATGAATTGAACCCTGCGCTATATTTAAAAATCTGACATATTCGCTACGGACTACTACGGACTGATGACAACTTTCTGTTAAAACACACCAAGTTGTAATTAGGGGTTGAGAAGAATACTGTGCTAAGGTTTGCTGTGCTATTAGATGATATTGATCTTTATTGTTAAATAAAGCCACCCAGAACCCAGTATCAACGATGATCATATTTAGCTTTTAATCCTTCTTTGAGAACGGATTTATAATTAGTAGAAAGGTCGGATTCTGCACTAATACAACCGATTAATCCAGATTCTTTTAAAATGTCTAGGGTACTTTGAGCTTCAGGGTTTATTTTTGCTGCAATCTCTGGCTTTTTTGCTAAAGAATAGCGTTTTTTTAATAACTCAATAAAATCAATCAGTAAGTTTTGTGCTTCTTCAGGTAATTGGTTAATATCTTGTTGAATTTGTTCTAAGTTAATCATTAATTGTCCTCCGTTAAGGTTTTTAAATAGGCTGCTAATCTTTAAGCAACATAACGAATAATTTTGACTTCTGCTACCGTCGGTTGGATTGACCCAAGGAAACTAAAGTAGGTTGGGTTGACGTAAGGAAACCCAACTATAGACCCAAGGAAACCCAACAAAAAGCAATGAGAGGAGGAGAGCGCCGATTCAGACGGATTTAGGTGTTGGGTGTTGGGTTTCGCTTTTCCTGACATTTAAACCTCCTGATTTGTTTCCGACTGTACCCTGTTACTTAATCGATTAATATTAATTCCAATGCTTGATTAATAATTTTATTTTTATCAATCATAGCTTCAATTTCTTCTGGTTGATATATACCCTCAAAAGCTTCTAATGCCGCTTGTCTTAAAGCCGAAGAATAAGCATCATCTAAGGTTTCTTTTAATTCTTCTATTGTTAGATAATTTCCTCCAGTTTTACGTCGTTGATTAATGCGTTGAATCTGTCGAACAGAATTAGAAATAGAGGTTTCCCATGAGCGGGTACTGCGTTTTTCTGCTTGCTGTTTAATCAGATGTAATAGAACAATAATACTAAAGCTAAAAATCTTATTGAGCTTATCATCTTTGCTCATTTCTGTCATTTCCTCTACCAAAATCAAGGCATCGGGAATATTGCCAGCTAGTAATAGATTTTTTAACTCTAATAATTCTTCCATTTTTTGCCTTTTTTTACTGATTAACCTCTTGATTTAGTAATTTGTTCTGCATTTAAATTAACCCAAGTTGCTAGTTATAAGCTTCGCTAGTTCGATCCCCCTAAATCCCCCTTAAAAAGGGGGACTTTGAGTCTGGTTCCCTCCTTAAAAAGGGAGACTTTGAGTCTGGTTCCTTCCTTAAAAAGGGGGACTTTGAGTCTGGTTCCCTCCTTAAAAAGGGAGACTTTGAGTCTGGTTCCCTCCTTAAAAAGGGGGACTTTGAGTCTGTTTCCCTCCTTAGAAAGGGCGACTTTGAGTCTGGTTCCTTCCTTAAAAAGAGGGACTTTGAGTCTGGTTCCTTCCTTAAAAAGGGAGACTTTGAGTCTGGTTCCCCCCTTTTCAAGGGGGGCTAGGGGGGATCGAACCTAAAAATCAAATTTAGCCTTTTTTATGATCCTTGCCCTCCTTTTTGTCACTAAATCCCACTTTATCCCACAAAAATTATTGTATCAGAAAATCCAAAATGGCCACAAATTCCCACAGACAAAACCAAAGTGAACATCTAGATTGTAAGAATCACTTAGTTTTTTGGAGTCTTATCAGGTTATGAACAAGATACTAGCTAATTGTATCAGCTTAGGGATCGGATTGGGTGCGATCGGGGTGGCTTTCCAGGCACAAGCCGCCTCTTTTCAGGGGTTAGGAGACTTATCTGGGGGGAGTTTCAATAGCGTAGCTTATGGAGTATCAGCAGATGGGTCTGTTATTGTTGGTTCTGGCAATAGTGCTAATGGTACTGAAGCATTCCGTTGGACACAAGGGACGGGGATGCTTGGACTAGGGTACTTACCAGCGCCACCTTGTGTCACATGGACGGAGATTCCATATTGCCCAGAGCAGCAAAAATCTAGCAGTGCTTCAGGAGTAAGCTTTTACGCATTTAAGTTACATTGACAGCATTACCCTTATTTTTAAGTTTTCTACTCCATTTAATAATCAATCCCCCTTCATTTAAAAGCTGATTGACTACTTTTTCCAGTTCTTCTTTATTTTCAAATTCTC
>NZ_JADBTF010000106.1:0-3838 GCF_020246295.1 Microcystis sp. M090S1
ATTAAAGCATATCTAAAGAGTTTTGAGTTAAAAGTTAAACTTCAAGTTTTCATTCAGGACGAATGTACTGGTTAACTAATTTTTTGGGAAAAATTAGTTAACCCATCATTATAACATATAATTAATTTGCAAGAGTTCTAAATAAGCGCGAGGCTAAGGTTAAAACGATTTTTGCTCATGTACCTTATTTAAATAGTTCGCTATTTGAACCAACGGAGACGGAACAGCAAACGATTTTTATTGGCAATTTGCGGGAGCGAACTTTACCCATTTTTACAGCGACGGTGCTAAAAGATAATCAGGGTAATAAGCGAGTAGGTGAGTTAAATGCGTTGGCTTATTTGTTTGAGTTTTTGGATGCTTATAAATTCGATCGAGATGAGTTAGAAAATCCTCAAGAAGATAGCGAAAAGTTAATTAATGCTTCGGTGTTGGGGTTAATCTTTGAAAAGATTAATGGTTATAAAGATGGTTCTTTTTATACACCGAGTTTTATTACCATGTATATGTGTCGGGAAACGATACGAAGAGCGATCGTGCAGAAGTTTAATGAAGTAAAAGGCTGGAATTGTCAAAGTTTGGATAATTTATATGAACGAATTGAGGACAAAAGAGAGGCAAATGTTATTATTAATAGCCTGAAGATTTGCGATCCGGCGGTGGGTTCGGGACATTTTTTAGTTTCAGCTTTGAATGAGATAATTGCGATTAAGAGTGAGTTACGGGTTTTATTAGATACTTCGGGTAAGTCGCTAAAAGATTATCGGGTAGAGGTGCGAAACGATAAGTTATTGGTTTATGATGATGAGGGGACTTTATTTGCTTATCATCCGAATAATAAAGAAAAGCAACGGGTACAGCAAGCCTTATTTCATGAGAAGCAAACGATTATTGAAGGGTGTTTATTTGGGGTGGATATTAACCCTAATTCCGTGACGATTTGTCGCTTGCGGTTATGGATTGAGCTTTTAAAAAATGCTTATTATCGCGAGGATGGCAATTTAGAAACTTTGCCAAATATTGATATTAATATCAAGTGTGGTAATTCTTTGATTAGTCGCTTTGCTTTGGATGTGGATGTTAAACAGGTTTTACAGAAGCAGAAGTTTAGTATTGAGGAATATCGCAATGCGGTACAGACTTATCGCAATGCGGAAAATAAGGAACAAAAGCAGCAGATGGAAACGCTGATTGCTAAGATTAAGGCTGGTTTTAGTGCTAATTTATTAATTGGTAATCCTAAGAAGGTGAAGTTACGTCAATTACAAGGGGAACTTTATAATCTGGAAAATCAGGGTTTATTGTTTGAGGAGACTAAGACGGAGCAAAAAGCGCGGGAGAAAAAAGTAACTAAGTTAAATAATGAGATTGATAAGCTAACTGCTGAAATTGCAGATATTGAAAGCGGTAAGCTGTATAAGAATGCTTTGGAATGGCGGTTTGAGTTTCCTGAAGTGTTGAATGATAACGGAGATTTTGTTGGGTTTGATGTTGTAATTGGTAATCCTCCTTATGGCGTAGATTTTTCAACCCAAGAAAAAGAGTTTTTAAAGAAATATTATGATCGAATTCATGTCCGAACTCCAGAGTCTTTTAATTATTTTTCTTACAGATATCAAGAACTTACAGGTAAGCAATCTTTGTGTTCACTAATAATTCCCTCTAGTTTTTTAAATCAAATTGAATTTGAAAAAAGTAGAGAATTAATACTAAGTAATTACAGTCTTATCTTAGACATTAATCTTGGGGATGGAGTATTTGAAGATGTTACAACTCCTACCTGCATCATTAGTTTTTCTAAAAAAATATTAAACAACTCAACTCTATATGCAGATCTATCAGATGTGGAAAGAGATAAATTACCAGTTGAGCTAGATAAAATCAATAATCTCATTGATCAATCCAATCTTGTTTCTAATCAAGCTTATAGCTTTGTTTTTAAAAATCATCATCAATTAATTGAAAAATGTTATTCAGGTAATCTAACTCTTAAAGATATTGC
Source organism: Microcystis sp. M090S1 (assembly GCF_020246295.1). Lineage (NCBI taxonomy): Bacteria > Bacillati > Cyanobacteriota > Cyanophyceae > Chroococcales > Microcystaceae > Microcystis > Microcystis sp. M090S1. The sequence continues at coordinate 2,003 of NZ_JADBTF010000106.1, forward strand.
TGAAGATGTAGCTACTGGAATTAGTCCCGGACTTGCAGATGCTTTTATACTTAAATCAGATGAAGCTGAAAGTAAGAAATTAGAAAAAGATATAATTAAAAAACTAATAATTGGAGGAGAAATAAACTCTTATTGTTTACAGCCTAAATCAGAGAAAGTCATAATTTATTTTTCTTCGGACTTAGATGTTAAAAATTATCCCAATATTATTAAACATTTAAGCTTATACAAAGAAAAACTAGACAATAGAGTAGAAACTAAAAGTGGTGTTATCCCTTACTATGTAATGTTAAGACCTAGGCGCAAAAAATTATTTACTGAGCCTAAAATTTTAATTCGACAAACTGCGAATAGAATCATTGCTGCTTACGACGAAGATCAATGGTATTGCCTTAAAAGTGGAATAATAGTTCAGTTGCCAAATAAATCAGAAGTGCAATATTTATATTTATTGGCTGTTCTCAACTCTAAATTGATGAATTTTTTATATAGTGATTTAGTTAATGAAGATGTGAGAATATTTCCAGAAGTAAAGCCAGTACAATTATTTAAACTTCCAATTGTAGTTCCTAAAAGACAAATACAAATAGCATTAGAAAAAATTGTTAATAAAATTCTCACCGCAAAAAAAGACGATCCTAACGCTAACACAAGCGAATTAGAAAAGCAGATTGATCATTTAGTTTACAAACTCTATCAACTCACCTATAATGAAGTAAAAATCATTGATCCAGAATTTGCCCTAACAGAACAAGAATATCTGGACTTACCCTAATTTATTCCCTTACACCCCCGATGTCGTGTAGGGTTGATTCATGAATCAACCCTACTATGAATTAACCCTACGATGAATCAACCCTACTATGAATCAACCCTACTATGAATTAACCCTACCCTTACCCCCCCGATGTCCTGTAGGGCTAATTCATGAATTAGCCCTACAATGGGTGTTGTCAAATTGAAAGATGCTGGGAATCAGCTTTGCCTTTTGCCTTGTGCCTTTTGCCTCGTCTCAACAAGCAATTTAAATGCTTGACAGCTTAATTTCTGGCCAACTAGCTACCACCGAGGCCAATTTATCCAAATCCCGACGATCTTCGATAAAGGGAAAAACACCTAAAACCGGACAATTAGTCAAGGATTGAATTAAATCGATCGGTGTTAACTGCTCTATTTCCGTCTCCGTGCGCGGTTCGAGACAATTAAGGATAATTCCGCCCAAATTGACCTTTTTTTGCTCTGCTAGGGCAATATTAGCCACCGTTTGGGAAATCGCTCCCAATTTCACCGGCACCACTAAAAGGGTTTTTAACCGCCATTGAGCCGCTAAATCCGCCAAAGTTAGCTCGTGAGTGACAGGACAACCTAAACCCCCCAAACCCTCAATTAAAACCAAATCTTGGCTTTTTTGTAGGTTCAGCAGAGCTTGCCACACTGTCCCTAAAGGAATATCTCGACCTTCCAAATCAGCAGCCACAGGAGGCGCTAAGGGTGCTTGATATTGCAGCGGTGTGATCATTTCTAATTGACCCTGAAATAAGCCCTCATACCATTCTCGATCGCCTTGACCCGTTTGCATTAATTTCATCAGCCCCAAGGCCTTGGATGGATAGTATTTTTGCCAATAAGCCACTAAAGCAGTGGTGACAACGGTTTTACCCGCATCGGTATCCGTAGCCGTAATCAAAAGACTATTCATCGAAAATTTTGGGTCTGAAACCCCGTCGTTCTACGACGGCTTTACTGTTAAATATTAGCACATTTACGAAATATATGCTAAAATGTGAGGTATGGAAAAAGCCTACTCGTTCCGATTTTACCCCACACCCGAACAAG
>NZ_JADBTF010000107.1:0-8068 GCF_020246295.1 Microcystis sp. M090S1
AGATGAACGTAGGTTGGGTTGAAGCATGAAACCCAACGCCCGCTCATGTTACGCTACCGCTAACCCATCCTACAAATAATTGTGCCTCCCTACTAAGAAAAAATCTAGGGGATTCCATGATTGATAACGAACAGGTTTAATAACTTGCTATCTAAGCATAAATCAGTTACAATTCTTGCAAATTAACTTCGTCTGTGAGGAAAGCTGGAAGTGTTGTTAAAAAAAGCCAAAAGAAACGGCCGTATAAGACACATATTTTCTGGAGGAATTTTGATCACATCCTGTGTGGGGACAGCCATACTTTGCGATCGGGTGAAGGCCCTTCCTTCCCCCTTAGACATTGACGCTGCTTCTATTCGGGTATCCCAGGAAAAAATTATCATTAATTCCCCCGTAGAATTAGAGAGGACAGAAAGAGTTCTGACCACCAATTCCTTCTCGACAACAGAGGGATTAGCCGATAGTAATCTGCCCTCATCCTTAGAAAATAAACTAGGGAAATCTTCCCTCGATACTTTAGCAACAGAAAAGACCAGGACAATTTCAACCCTAGAAGAATGGAAGGCGAATCTAGGGACAACGCAAGCAAGTCAGCTTTTACCAGCAGGAGTTAATAACTCGCCAGAAGTCGAAAAATGGCAAGCACAGGCATCTACCCCCGTTGATCCCAATATTTCTCCCGAATTGCAGCGTTTACGTCAAGATTTCCTGATTGAGGAACCGCGAACCCTTTCTGCGAAACTGGCGGAATTTGTGGTTGCCCCTAGTGCCAGTATTTCTACTCCCATCGGTTTTGGAGCGAATTTTGGGCAGATTTTCGGTGGTTTCGGTTTCCAGTCGAGAACCCGTTTTACCAATCAAGCAGATGGCGGGTTAGCCCTAGGGGGCGGTTTGGGAGACCCCCAGAAAATTGTCGGTTTGGATGTAACTCTGGCGATTTTGAGCCTTTTTGGTGATAATGCCGGACGGGGTAGTTTTAGCTTTAAAATTCACCGTTCTCTGCCAGAAGGTTTTGCTGTGGCCCTAGGATTTGAAAACGCCATTCGCTGGGGTGAGACAGATGCCGGTAGCAGTATCTACGGGGTGGTGAGCAAATTTTTTCAGTTCACAGAAACAACGAAAGAACCCTTTAGTCAATTGACGCTCTCTTTGGGTGTTGGTGGTGGTCGTTTTCGCTCGGAAGGAGCCATCGAAGATGGGGTAAATTCGCTGGGTGTCTTTGCTAGTGCTGGTTTACGAATTGTTGAACCAGTCTCGGCCATTGTCGAATGGTCGGGTCAAGATTTAAACGCAGGTATTTCCCTGATTCCCTTCCCGAAAGTCCCCTTGACGATTAACCTTGCCGGTGCTGATTTAACGGGCAATGCCGGGGACGGCGCTCGCTTCGTCATGAGTATCGGCTACAATTACTTTTTCCCCCGTTAGTCGGTTTTTAGATTGTTAATTTAGCTTTTTGAATGAGGATAAAGACCATGTTGATGAAATGGTTGACTAATTGGCAAGTTTCCTTAGTGGCGGCGGTTTTGCTGACCAATGCCCTAGTCTCTCCCGGTATGGCGCAAACCGGCAACCAATCCGATGCCACCGGACCAATTCTTTCCACTGGGGATTTTGCTGGTCAAACTTTCCCCACCACCACGACGGTAACGGGATTTCAGGGGGGAGAACCGGCTCAAATCGCTGTTAATCAGGCGGCGGCTTCTCTGAATATTCAGTTAGCTGATAATAATTTAACCTCCCCCACGGGTACCCCGATTCCCGCAGCCGTTCAGGAATTGCTACTGAGCATCTTAACAGGGGATGCACAGGCGGGTAATAATATCAATGCTGTCATTGCCGCTCTTTACTCAGCCCCCGGCGCACCGCCTTTAAATGTTATTGAAGACTTATTGGCCAGCTTAGAGAGACTGACCAGGGATGAGAAGGTAGTTCCAGCTAAATTGCTGGCGGCGGTGCAGGCCTATAATGCGATGATTTTAGCCAGTAACGAAGAGTTTCTCCGCAATCCCCCCGCAGAACTACGAGCAATTCAAGCATCCTTAGTTAAATTGGTGGGACTCACTATTAGCTAACCCGCATTTTCCCTGCTGACTTTACCATAGTCTTCTCGGATTAGAGGGCTGTGGTGAAGGCTCCACGGTGGGCGCGGTGGTTGGCTGTGAGGGAGTTACAGGAGGGGTATTTCTTCCCCCTAAAGATTCTTGGAGCTTGTCGCGCAGTTTTTTGGCAGTATCGGAGTTAGGATTAATTTTGAGAGCTTGTTCGTAGGCAGCGAGCGCCTCTTGGGGGCGTTTCCAGTAGGTCAAGACCAGACCTTTCCCGTACCAAGCTTGATAGAGTTGAGCATCGAGTTGCAAGGCTTTTTCATAGGCGGCATAGGCGAGGGCTAATTGTCCTAACCGCCACATTTTATTGCCTTGATTAAGCCAGTTTAGGGGATTAGTATCGTTCTTATGGGGAAATTCAAAAGCCTTGTATAATTCATCCCCAATTTCTTGCAAAGATAAGGCATTGGGGGGCGAATTTTCGACATTTATCTGCCCTTGAATGCCAGACTGGGGTGCTAATTTCAAAAAAGTAGTGATGGGAATAGCGAGACTAAAGCCAATTGGCACGGGAACCTTTTCGATTTTTTCGGCTTCATTTTGTCCGTGAACCGCGATGACTCGTCCATTGAGATCCAACACTGGACCGCCACTCATGCCCCCATAGGTGACACTGGTATAAACTATCTCATACCCCAACTCCGGGGGAAATATTTTCAGCAAGGGTGTAATGTCCTTGGGCAGCACTTTCCCCAGATTGAACAATCGTTTCCGCTTGCCGATAAATTTCGGATCCGGCCATCCAGAAGCAAAAATAAATTGTTCGTCAGCTACTTGATAGTTAGCCAAGGTCGCCAATTGATAATTTTGGTCGCTCTGAAACTGCACGAGAGCTAGATCTACTCCGGGTAATTTTTTGATGCTATTGTAATCGAGCGGATATTTCTTACCATCCCAGGTAATAATTTTTAGTTGATCGTAATAGAACTTGCAGGCATCTCTAGCATCTTTACAGATCACATGACTGGCAGTAAGAACAGTATAAACTTTTCCTTCTTTGGCAATAATTGATCCAGAGCCATTAGCAGTAATTTTCCCATTCGCCCCCTCTTCTTCTGAGGGGATTAAAACGGTAATCTTTTCAGCAATTTTTTCTATCTGCTCAGTTGTTGATGCCTTAGCAATCTGAGGAGAAACCACAAACACCGCTATACTAACTAGGGCGGCGGAAATTTTCAAGAAATTGTTGCTCATTCTGGTTTAAAAATACAGTTGAGTGGAATTTACCAGAGGGGTGTGGGAGCGGGATTCTTTTCTCTTGGGGTTGACGAGGATGGAGAAGGAAAATCTTCCCAGAAAGTGGGTTCTCTATGGGTGGGAAGCGGTGGGGGTGAAACTGAGGGCCGTTGCCGACTGGAAGCAGATAGAGAAGATGACCCCGATTGTAAAAAAGTCCCGATAGGAATCGCCCAACTTAATCGACTCATTTGTTCCCACAGTGCCGGTGAAGTCACTGTTCCATCAGCAAAAACGTAGGATTTACCCCAGAGAGGATAAGCATGAATCCCGTTAATGCCAATAACTTTACCTTGCCGATTCAGCAGCGGTCCGCCACTCATGCCATTTTTAATCTTATTGGTATAGCCGATTTGGTAGCCTCTCGAAAAGGATTTATCACTCAAAAGCGACACTTTACCCAGGGTGAAGGTAAATCCTTGTTCTGTCGGGCGATCGCCATCGTAGGGAAAGCCAGCGGCGAAAACTTCATCTCCGATAGCGAGATCATCGACATTAGCCAAATCAGCAATAGAATAAACTTGGCTACTGCGAAAAGAAATTAAGCCTAAATCATAATTATTCAAGCGAATTGTTCTGACCAACTCACCCCGATGTATCTTGCCGTCAGGGGTTTGTATTTGCCAACCCCGAGGGCGATCCCGCCCTAAAACATGGTCATTAGTGAGGACTTTGTAGGAAGCACCCTGCTTTTCGACTAAAATGCCCGAACCCCAGCCTTGCCCTGATAACACCTTAACAGTAATTGCTCTGGCTAACTGACGCAGCTGTTGTTCTGAAAGTTGTTGAGAGCTATGGGCATTGGCCTGGTTAGGTTCCAGAGCAGGAGCATAGCTTTGCACAGCAAGCAAAGGTGTGGACAGTCCCAATAATAAACCGCCCACACCAGCCAAAATTCTTTTTATCGCCCGACTCACTTGATTACTATGCTCCTATCTATAGAACTAGAAAAGTTTACCAAACAGCGGGCGTTGGGTTTCCTTGCGTCAACCCAACCTACCTTATCTATAGAACTATACAAGTTTACCAAACAGAACCACCCGATGGTTTTTGGGGGGGTTGTTCGGGAGAAGTCTCCGGCAGTGGAGAGGGGGACGAACCGGTGGCAGGATTTGTTTCCACGGGAGCATTTTCTAGGAATTTGTTGAAATGGACAATGACAGAATCCGATGAGCTTTCAAACAAAGGCTCGGTTCTGGAACCCTCCCGGAGGTCGAATAGCTGTGCGATTTTCTCGGTTGCGTCTTCCCCTTTCTTGAGGGTAAATAATAGGTTATCGCGATTTGCCCGTTCTCGTCCATTACTAGGGGAATAGATGACCGGCAGACCATTGAGATAGCCAGTGGTAATAATATCAATTCCGCCTGGTCGAGCGTAAAGGGTATTGAATCGTTTAGTTACTTCTAGACACCGTTGCTGGGGAGTGTAACCGGAACCGCTAGAATAACGAGAAACCCAACGAATCACAGCTTTGCGTTCATTAGAGCCGACTTTGGCATAGGTTGTGGGAACTCCTACATAGGGGCCTGTCACTGGTAAAAGACACTCGAATCTGGTTTGAGCTTGGCTCGGTGATTGTAAGGTCAAGGCAGCTCCTACACCAATCAGACCAATAGTCAGAGTTTTTGTCAAAGTTTGTAATGTCATTGTCCTTATCCTAATCCTGCAAAGGGACTCTACTATACACTTCAAAGGTAGCTATTATCTCTCCGCAAAACCAACAAAAGCAAGGCTTTTGCAACAATTCTTATTTTTTGGATTAGCTTTTCTTCAAACTCCTTTAAGAGAGCAATCAGATGAGTTCGTTTACCCCAAAGCAGACCAAACTTCTAACTTACTGACCACGCGACGAATCACCTCATCGGTAAACTCACTCATGGTCATTTGTCCCCCTAAATCGGGGGTTTTTTTGCCCTCGTGAATAGTTTCAAAGACACTTTCATAAATTGCCCTGGAAGCTTTACGCGCTTCGTTAGTTTCGATATAACCTAACAAAGCTGCCGAGGCTAAAATCATCGCCATGGGATTAGCGATATTTTTGCCCTCTAAAGCGGGGGCAGTGCCGTGGGGAGCTTCTGCCATAATAGTTTTAACCGCTAAGGTCTCCTCATCAAATCCCAAAACTAAACTTTCGGCCCCGGCAATACTGCCATAGAGTTGCAAGACAAAATCAGATAATAAATCGCCATCGCGATTAAGTGCTGGAATCACCAAAGCTTCGCCGTCGGTTTGTAAAAGTAGGGCAAAAGTTGCGTCAATTAACAGGGGTTGATAACGCACTTCCGGATGTCTTTGGGCCGCCGCGTCTAATTCCTCTTTAAACATCCCTTCGTAGGTGGCACTAACGGTGAATTTTGGGCCGCCAAATACCCGCGCCCCGGTTTTTTTGGCCTGTTGAAAGGTAAACTCGGCCACAGCGCGACTGGTAGCCCTAGAAATGCGCGAGGTGCGATAGGCAATTTCATCGCCGGTGGCAGTGGTTTCTCGCCATTCTTTGGCCCCGTAGGCATCATCAACGGCCATGCGGACAATGGCAATGGGAGAATAAACGCCCCCAATCGGACGAATACCGGGGATACGGCGACCGATACGGAGAATTACCTGAGAATTCATTGCTTCTCTTAAAATAGCGTTAGGACTGCCCACATCTCCTTTAATTTCTGGGGTAATAGTGGCAGCTTTGAGTGCTAATCCGGTTTTTAGAGTCGCTTCAGCGGCCTCGTGAACCACTTGATTGTTACTCTGGCGACGCTGGGCTAAACTAAGATCAAAATCGGCAAAGTTAAGCGGTTGACGAATTATCGAGGGTTGCAATACTCTCAGGGCTTCTAGTAATAGTTCTTCTCCAGTTTGGTCGCCGTGCATGACCACAATAGTGGGGATATTTTCAGTCATAATTTTTGAGTTTTAATAAAAATTTTCAAGTATATCTTAATGCTTAATTGACCGTTTAATCGGCTAAAAAAGATACTTTTTACCTTAATTAATTCTGTAATTTTATCAATCTTGTAGAAAAAGATATATAATACCAAATCTGGTTATTAAAAACCGATTATTTATTCTCCCTTTTGCATAAGTGCCTCTTGCATGAGTGCCTCTTGCCTTAAACCCTAATTAATATTATGCCCGATCGCTAATTAAATTAACAATCGGGCAGTGGTGAGAATTAATTAACCCAAGATTTAGAAAGCTTGTTCAACTTCGGCAATTTCGGGAATCACTTCCCGGAGACGACGTTCGATGCCCATTTTTAGGGTCATGGTGGAACTGGGACAGGAACCGCAAGCGCCTTGAAGACGCAGTTTGACGACTGGCCCGTCGATTTCGACTAATTCCACGTTACCACCATCCGCCATCAGGTAGGGGCGCATTTCATCTAAAACTTGTTCGACGTTATTGGGAGTCAGTGTTAAAGACATAATCAGCTTCTGGTCAGAGATTTATTACAGTGTAAGTAAGTGGTTTCAATTAAATTGAAGATAGATCTTGTCTTTGATCCCCCCTGCCCCCCTTGATAAGGGGGGTGCCGATAGGCGGGGGGATCTACCCTTGATAAGGGGGGTTTGATCCCCCCTGCCCCCCTTGATAAGGGGGGTGCCGATAGGCGGGGGGATCTACCCTTGATAAGGGGGGTGCCGATAGGCGGGGGGATCCGACAATTTTTAACACCCACCTACTTAGTTACTTCAATCCTAACGCTTTTTGGGCGGGGATAACCCTTAAGCTTCTAAAAGCTGTAGATTGATAAAAGTGAATTCTGTGGTGGATTTTTCGCCCCCGGCATCGATTGCGTTAATTACTTGACAGGAGGGTAAATAATAATTACCGATTTTTTCGTAGGTTTCCTTAAAGTCACGTTTTCCCTTTAATTCATCGGTTTTAGCATTGCGGAAAATGGCATTATAGCGAATAGAAATATAACCTTCTCCCGTATCGAGACTTTCCTCGGTATTAATAGTAAAAGCCATCGGTCCCATGACTCGACTGACTTGACAGATTTCCTGGCCGCGCACTTTATAATTAGACCCCATAGCATCGCCGGTGACAAGAATTTCTACTGCACCGGTGGGATCATCTTGCCCGAAATTAAACTGGTTTTTGCCGTGGGAAGCATCAAAATTGCCTCTTTTACGGTGAGTAACGATGTCGCGCATTTGATTATAGATACTTTCTTGCACTTTCTCGTCATCAATGCCCGTTACTTCCACACTATAATCGGCATTAACTTGAATTTTGCCCGTATGGACTTCCTCTCCTTGGGTGAGGATAATATCAGCAGTGTAACCGGGGAATCGTTCATCCCAAGTGTAACGGTTTTCGTAGGCGGAGCGGAAAATATCTCGGGCGTTCGTCGTGGCTACAGTCATAATCGCTTTACTTGTGTTGATAACTCCATTTATATCATTGTCGCTGATTTTTTCGCCTCTGGCCGAGATTTCTAGAAAACTAGATGAATTTGACAACTTAACTACCTAGGCGTATCGCGATAGTATTTGATGATCAAAAAATCGGGCTAAAATAGAAAAAACTCACCCTCAGCGACCAAGGCGATGGCAGAAGAAACGGCGAAAATCAAGCTTTATCGGAAAACCTATCAACTTCCCCAACTAAATCGCCCCGATTTATTAGTTTTGCAGGATCAGATTCAAGAAAGACAGCAACTGATTAAAACCGGAAAACGGGTCCGCAATACATGGCTAGGATTGAGGAAAAAAGAAGAACCCCTC
>NZ_JADBTF010000108.1:0-19796 GCF_020246295.1 Microcystis sp. M090S1
CTTTTCTGGTCGGAACCCCCTAAGCCGAGTTTTCAAGGTGCTGCGCCGTCCACTTGGTTTTCGAGACTGGCCTTTTAATTCTAACGTAAAGCCAACCTAGAACGGCGGGGTTTCAGACCCAAAATTTCCGATGAATCCCTAAAAATAATTCTAACTGTTGACTCCATAACCAGCCCTGTTCATTCGCTGCAATTTCTTCGTATTTTCCTGCCATCAACTGAAACCCCTTAAATTCTAAACTGGTGAGATCAAACCAAAAATAATTAGGAGTCCGGAAAGTTTCCTGATAAATTTCTTTCTTTAAACCTCTATCAGTTTCTGCCGTTGAATCAGACAAAATCTCGATGATGACATGGGGATATTTCCCCTCTTCTTCCCACACTACCCAACTTTTACGCGGTTTTCTTGCTACTCCCAAAACCACAAAAAAATCAGGACCCCTAAAATATTCTGATTTTCGTTGATTAGGGCTGTAATAAATAGTCAGATTACCAAAAGCATAGAAATCTTGGCGGTCTTTCCATAATAACTCTAGTGATTGGATCAAAAGCATCAATTGACGCAGATGTAACTCTGTTTCCATAGGGGGTTCATCACTCAGTAAATCACTTTTGGGAAAGATAATTTCCTTTAACTCATCTTCAACAATAACCATGACAACCACTCAATTATTTAATCTTCCCTATTTTAGCTCTTCAGTAGAGCGTTCTACGGTTTCCTATCAACCTAACCGTTTAGCAGGATTACGACGCTTTGCTATAGCGATTACCTTTCTCAATATTTTAGGTCATACTGTCCTCGGATTTGAACAATCTTGGGCGCAACCTCTGGTGGCTTTAGCAACAGGTTACAGCGTAGAATTATTATTAGAAAGCGTTGATGCTAGGGTAAATGGCTTTAAACCTAGATATTTAGGAAGTATCGGTCAGTTTGTCGATTTTCTGCTTTCTGCCCATATTACCTCATTAGCGATCGCTATGTTACTCTATGCTAATGAGCGTTTATTTCCGATTATGTTTGCAGTAGCGGTGGCTATCGGATCTAAAGCAATTTTTCGGTTAAAAGTGGCGGATAAAACCCGTCATTTTCTCAATCCTTCTAATTTTGGTATTAGCGTTACCTTACTCTTATTTCCTTGGATTGGCATCGCGCCCCCCTATCAGTTTACCGAGAATTTAAGCGGTTGGGCAGATTGGATTTTACCCGTCTTAATTGTTTGTACGGGAACGTTTTTAAATGCCCGTTTTACTCGTAAATTGCCTTTAATTGCGGGATGGTTAGGGGCTTTTATCTTACAAGCAATCCTCAGAAGTGCTATCTTTCACACAGCGTTAATCCCCGCCCTATTACCCATGACAGGGGTGGCTTTTGTCCTCTTTACTTTCTATATGGTAACGGATCCGGGAACAACACCAATTAACCCCCGTGAGCAGATAATTTTCGGGGCATCTGTAGCCGTTGCTTATGGCATTTTGATGTCCTTTCATGTTGTTTTTGGGATGTTTTTCGGATTGACGCTGGTGTGTTGTTTCAGAGGGTTGATATTAGCGGTTGAACCCCTGAAAGCAAAATTCCCCCTAGTACAGGCTTCCGGCCTGTTATCAAGTCCCTAACCAATATATTATGCGGTTTTTGTGGGCAAAGCCCACCCTACAGCTTTTAGCTACAAACTACAAATGAAAAGGGCGTAAGTCTTACGCCCCTACAGTAACATTCTCCTGGTCATTGACTATGAAAGCTTCTCCTCAAATTGCTATTGTTGGCATGGCTTGTCTTTATCCTGATGCCGATTCTCCACAGGAATTATGGGAAAATGTCCTGTCTCAGCGTCGGGCATTTCGTCGCTTTCCCTCAGAGCGATTATCGTTAAGTGACTACTATTCTCCCGATAAAAGCGCCCCCGATGTCATTTATTCGACTCAAGCTGCCGTTATTGAGGGCTATGAATTCGATCGCATTGCTTATAAAGTGGTGGGGAGTACCTTTCGTTCGGCTGATTTAGCCCACTGGTTAGCGTTAGATATTGCGTCTCAGGCGTTGAATGATGCCGGATTTCCCGACGGAAAGGGGTTAAATAAAGAAACAACCGGGGTTTTACTGGGAAATACCCTCACAGGCGAGTTATCGCGGGCTAATACCTTAAGATTGCGTTGGCCCTATGTGCGTCATACGGTAGAAGAACAATTATTAAAACAAGGATTATCGGACAAAGAACGGCAAATTTTCTTAAATGAATTAGAAAATCGCTTTAAAGAACCCTTTGAACCGATTGGAGAGGAATCTTTAGCGGGAAATCTCGCAAATACGATAGCGGGGAGAATTTGTAATTATTTTGACTTAAAAGGGGGTGGATATATCGTCGATGGGGCTTGTAGTTCCTCTTTACTGGCAGTAGCGAATGGTTGTTCGGCTTTAGTCGCTGAAGATTTAGATATCGCTTTAGTCGGGGGTGTGGATATTAGTATGGACCCTTTTGAGTTGGTGGGTTTTGCCAAAACGGGGGCCTTAGCCTCTGGGGAGATGAAAGTGTATGATCAAGGGTCTAATGGGTTTATTCCGGGGGAAGGATGCGGTTTTCTGGTGTTAATGCGTCATGGGGATGCCCTAGCCCAAAATAAACGGATTTATGCTGTTATTCAGGGTTGGGGGATTTCTTCCGATGGCAAAGGGGGAATTACTCGCCCAGAAGTGGAAGGACAGTTATTTGCTTTAAATCGCGCCTATAAACGGGCTGAATTTACGGGAGATACTATAGCTTATTTTGAAGGCCATGGTACGGGAACGGCGGTGGGTGATGGAACCGAATTAGAAGTCTTATCTCGTATTCATCCAGATACGGTAAATAAAGCCGTTATTGGTTCAATTAAAGCGAATATTGGCCATACTAAGGCGGCGGCAGGGATAGCAGGGTTAATTAAGGCGACTATGGCGGTTCATCGTCAAATTTTACCACCGGTGACGGGATGCGATCGCCCTCAGGCTCGGTTAACCGAAGACAAGGCAAGATTACAGGTATTAAAAGAGGGGCAAATCTGGCCAAATTCCTTACCTTTACGGGCAGGAGTGAGTGCCATGGGTTTTGGGGGCATTAATAGTCATATTATCATAGAGGGATTAAGTCAGATTCGTCGTCACACTTTAACGCCACAGGAACAAAAATTAATCCATTCTCCCCAAGATGCGGAGTTATTCCTATTGAGTGCAAATAGTCAAGAAGACTTACAAGCACAGGTTAATCGGTTATTAAATATTGTTCCTCGCATATCCCAGTCAGAAATGACGGATCTTGCCGTTGAATTAGCGAAAAAGGTAAATCCTCATTTACCCTATCGTCTGGCCATTATTGCATCTTCCCCCGATAGCTTAACCAATCACCTTGTAGGAGCGCAAGGCTTGCACTCGTTGATCCCCCCCGGTCAAAATTTAGATAATATCTTTACCAATCACGAAAAACAGATCAATAAAATAGGTTTTCTCTTTCCGGGGCAATCCGCACCAGTTTATCTTCATGGGGGACTCTGGGAAAGACGTTTTCCTGTGATTAAACAATTATATAACAAGGCTCAGTTAGCCAAGGGTAAGGATAACACGGTGACGAATATTGCTCAACCGGCGATCATTACGGCTTGCCTAGGGGGGTTACAACTCTTAGAAAACTTAAATATTAAAGCAGATTTAGCCATAGGACACAGTTTAGGGGAATTATGCGCTTTATTTTGGGCAAATGCTTACGATAACACTCAATTAATTAATCTAGCTAAAATTCGCGGTCAAGCAATGGCACAACTGGGCCACCCAACAGGTAGAATGGCCAGCATTAACGCCGATGCAGAAACGGTTAAAAGTTTATTAAATGGACGTATCGTTGAGATTGCGGGATTAAATTCACCCTATCAGACAATAATCTCAGGAGAGGCCTTAGGGATTAAAGATGTTGTTGAAAAAGCCCAAAATCAAGGCATTAAAACCGTTTATTTGCCTGTCTCCCATGCCTTCCATTCTCCCCTAGTGGCCCCGGCTGTGCAACCCTTAGAAGATTATTTACAAACTTATCCCTTAAATTCCCTGCAAAAAACGGTTATTTCTACCGTAACAGGCGAAAAATTGCCATTAAATACCGACTGGCGCTCGCTTTTGTTAGAACAAATGACCTCACCCGTGCGCTTCATCGATGCAGTCAAGTCAGCAGAGAAAGAGGTTGATTTATTCATTGAAGTGGGTTCTGGTTCAATATTAAGCCGTTTAGTGGCAGATATAACGGATATTCCCGTAATTTCTCTCGATAGCAGTAGTGAGTCTTTACAAGGGTTATTGAAAACGGTTGCAGTGATGTTTGTTAATGGTGTCAAGGTTAACTATCAAGGGTTATTTGAAGATAGATTTAGTCGTCCCTTTAATTTAGACTATCAACCCCATTTTATTGCCAATCCATGTGAGATCAAGGCAAAGGGCAAAAGTCAACAGGCAAAAGTAGAGAATATTGATCTTTTATTACTTAATCATAGCCAAAACCTCAAACCTAATACCTCAAACCTGAAACCTCAAACCTCAAAAATTGAAGTTATTCGTCAATTGGTGGCACAAAAAACAGAATTACCCCTAGAAACCATTGAAAATCATCATCGCTTGCTGGCGGATCTGCACCTTAATTCTATCAGTGTCAGTCAATTAGTGATCGAAGCAGCGCGTCAGTTAGACTTATCTCCTCCCCATTCACCGACAGATTATGCCAATGCAACTATTCAGGATCTAGCAGCAGCTTTAGAAGAATTAGGCAAAAATAATCCTCAAATTCCTCAAGAATCAATCCCGATGGGTGTTGATAATTGGGTGCGTGCGTTTACGGTTGAATTAATCGAAAAACCGTTAATTAAATCAGATAAAAAGCAAATAAATCGAGAAAAAGCAGGAAATTGGCATATTATCGCCCATGCTGATCATCCTTTATTACCTAACTTATCTGTTTTACAACCCACCTTAAAGCATGAGCAGGAAAAAGGGATCATTATTTGTTTAAACCCCCATCCTGATGAATCAGAAATTGATTTGCTTTTAAAAGGAGCAAAATTATCTATAAAAGAGAAAAAACCCTTGATTTTGATTCAACAAGGAGGAGGATATGCGTCCTTTGCGAGAACTTTTTATCTAGAAAATCGTCAGATTCCTACCTGTGTGATTGATATTCCTTTTCATCATCCCAATGCAGTTAATATCATTCTCTCAGAAATCACTGCAACCGATAGCTATACAGAAGTTTATTATGATGAAAACGGAAAACGGTTTGTTCGTCAATTAAACTTGTTAGGGTTAGAAAAAGATACCGATAACCCTAAGCAGAAAAAAGCCCTAAAAAGGTCAAATAAAAGCAAAATCAAGGAGCTTCTTTTGGTGACGGGGGGAGGGAGAGGTATTGCCTCAGAATGTGCCTTATCCTTAGCTAAAGAAAATAAAGCCACCTTAGCGATTTTAGGACGTTCTCAACCTGAAGATAACCGAGAATTAGCCGAAAATTTAGCAAGAATGAAGTCTGCAAACATCCAAGTCCATTATTATTCTTGTGATGTCAGTGATGCTGAGTCAGTTCAGCAAACTATCGCCGAAATTAAGAAAAATTTAGGAGAAATTACGGGAATTTTACACGGTGCAGGGGTTAATACACCGAAATTAATTCAACATCTTGAGCCAGAAGATTTCTTAGCAACTTTAGCCCCAAAAGTCAAGGGTTTGCAACATATCTTAACGGGAATTAACCCCGATTCTCTCAACTATTTAATCAGCTTCGGTTCAATTATTGCCGAGACTGGATTGAAAGGAGAAGCAGACTATGGGTTAGCCAATGAATGGTTAGGGAATATTGTAGCGGAATTTAGTCAAAAATACCCTAATTGTCGCTGTTTAAACCTAGAATGGTCGGTTTGGTCCGGTATTGGCATGGGAGAACGTTTAGGAACAGTTGAAAAGCTAAGAAATGAAGGTATTACCCCTATTTCTCCCGATATTGGCATTAAATACTTACATTTACTTTTAAATCAATCCCTACCCACTGCCTCTGTTATCATCGCCGGGCGTTTTGGTGAACCGCCGACTTTAAGCTTAAAACCGCAAGAATTATCTTTTTTACGCTTTTTAGAGACAAAGAAAGTTCATTACACGGGAATTGAACTGATTACTGAAGCAGAATTATCCTTAGACAATGATCCTTATTTACAAGATCATGTTTATCAAGGAGAATACATTTTCCCCGGTGTCCTGGGGTTAGAAGCGATCGCGCAGGTGGCCACTGCATTACTCCCCACCTTAGCAAGGAAGGAGGATCAAACCCTTAACAAGGGGGAAAACCAAGATCCCCCTTCCGTCCCCCTTAACAAGGGGGAAACTGGAGGATTAAGGTTTGAATCGGTTAAATTTAACCGTCCGATCGTGGTTTCTGCCGATCAACCCTTAAAGATACAAATTGCTACCTTAATCACCGATTCTGGAAAGGTTAAGGCCGTTATTCGCTGTGCCAATACAGGGTTTAGTATCGATCATTTTGAAGCCATCATCAGCCATTCTTCTGTGGGGGCGCCAGACTGTCGCCCATTGATTCCCCCTGTCCCCCTTAAAGAAGGAAAAAATAACCCTCAAATTAATCCAGATACGGACTTATATGGTCATTTATTGTTCCATAAAGCAAGATTTCAACGAATTAAGGGTTATTCTCATCTCAAAGCAACCGAATGTATTGCAGAAATTAAGATTGAGCAAAAAACTGCTTGGTTTAGTCGTTATTTACCTCAATCCCTGATTTTAGGCGATGCAGGGGCAAGAGATGCCGTTATCCATGCTTTACAAGCTTGTGTTCCCCATGCCACTATTTTACCCACTGGCATAGAACGCTTAACGGTATATTCTGTCAATTTAGGCGAAAATCAGTTTGTTTCAGCCAAAGAAAGACTGCATCAAGGAGATACCTTTGTCTATGATCTTGAGGTATTCAATAACGATGGCAATCTCTTAGAAGTGTGGCAAGGATTGGAATTAAAGGTGATTAAACACAGAAATCCTCAAGATCCCTGGATTCCAGCCCTTTTACCCTGTTATTTAGAACGAAAGATTAAGGAGGTGATGCCTAATGTTGATTTAACTTTAATTCTCGATCGGGATGCAACGGTAGAAAGACGAGTCAGAAGCGATCGCAGTTTAGGGATGTTAACCTCATCCCCTAGTGTAATTCAGCGTCGGGGGGATGGCAAGCCCGAATTAAGCGATAACGAGGCGGTTTCGGTGTCTCATGCGGAAGATTTAACCCTTGTGCTTAAGGGTGCGTCAGGATGCGATCTGGAACCGATTATCCCCCGTGATGTGCAGATGTGGCGCGATTTATTGGGGGAAAATTCCTTTAATTTAGCGGAGGTAATTAGTCAAGAGAATCATGAGGATTTTAATATTGCAGCGACTCGCATTTGGTCTGCTAAAGAAAGTATTAAGAAAGCGGGTTTGAGTCTCGATATCCCGTTAACTTTATCGTCTTTCTCTCAACAATTAACCCCTTTATCCCCTATTTTGTGGTTATCTTCAGGAAAGGATTTAATCATCACTTTACCTGTTTCTTTCAGAGAAATCAAGACAGCTTTCATCTTGGCAATATTTGTCCAAACAGTTCCAGAAAAATCGGACTTACTTCAGACAGAACCAGCAAAGGTTTTCTGATAAAAATTATCCAGTTTTACCCTTTTTTAAACCACAGGAGAACCAAATCATGACGACAACTCGACAAATTCCTAATCGAAGAAATCCTATTCAACCGATTTCAAATATGATCCGTTCTTTCGTTTATGCGATGAATGGACGCTGGCATAAATTGGGGATGCAAATCTTTATGATAGTGACTATTGCCCACATCTCAGAACATATTATTCAAGCTTATCAATTGTGGGGTTTAGGATGGCCGAGACCAGAATGTTTAGGGTTATTAGGACTCTGGAAACCTTGGTTAATGCGCTCGGAATGGCTACACTATGGACACGCTCTTTTTATGTTATTAGGGTTAGCTATTTTTCGTCCTTCTTTTCATGGAAAAGCTCGTCTTTGGTGGGATTTGGCCTTAGGATTACAATTCTATCATCATTTTGAACACGCTTTACTCTTAGGACAAGCTGTTATTGGTCAAAACTTATGGGATTCTCGCGTTCCTATTAGTATTGGACAAATTTGGTTTCCTCGGTTAGAACTGCATCTTTTCTATAACTTAATGGTTCTAATTCCCATGATGATTGCCATGTATTATCATCGTTTTCCACCTATGAATGAGGGGAGATTAGTTTAAATTTCAGCCAAAGTTAAAGAAAGTATTAGGAAAATGGGGGTAAATGAGTATTTACCTTTAGTATTATAGCAAAGAGCGGGGTGGTTAGGACAATCAATCGCTGAAACCCTTGACCGATAAGAGTTTGAAAATTGAAAGCGTCCTAACTAACTCGTTCTATGCCATAGCCCATCAATTCCAAAATTCGATTCCTTCAATGGTTTAGTTGGCATCGGAAACCGTGCGTATTATGACGGTTATGGTTTCACTACCAGGGTTTGAGAGTCTATTAATGTTTGCGGTGTTGGTTGAAACAGAAATGTACAAAGAAAATCCTAAAAAAGGAGATTATCAAAATGCTAAATTTGTCCTATAAACTTGTTAATTATAGTTTCATATTGTTGGGCTACAGCAGTTTTGTAGTCTTGAGCTACAGTTTTCCAGTATTGGCAGGTTCACCGTTTAGTATCTTTGAAACTATTTGCATGACTGCGGAACTTGAGAAACCCTACACTGAAATAGAATATATGGGAGTTGTTTATCCTATAGTTGCTCTTAGAGGTGGACATCGTGGAACAAGTGGTCGAGATATATCTACCACTGCTACTTCCCCAACTCCCGGTGAAGTAGTAGCTGCATGTCAAACAAATGCTCCAGTTTACGATCCTATAGAAGACAAATGGACAGTTCCAGTAACAAATAGTTTAATAGAATTTAGTACAGATACTTCCCTTTTGGGTTCACTTAACATTCGTTCTGTTCCAGATACAGTTAATGGCTATCTGGAGTTTGTTAATAATCCTTCTTCCATACAAGATTTAGACTTTCCTGTCAATTCTATATTTACTTTTCAGATTGAACTAGAACTTCCAGACTTGGGATTAACTCTATTTAGTACAAAAGAAGTTACAGTTACGGCTAACAATTTGACTTCTTGGCCTCCACCTGTTGGTACTATTTACTATCAAAATGAATTTATTGATTTAGTTGCAAAGGAGAACGGTTCGACAATTGCAACACTTAGACCTGACACAACAGTGGTTACAAGCACTGAGACAATTCCGTGCATCCCAGAACCTAGTTCAATCTTAGGACTTTTTGCTATTGGTGGACTGGGGTTAACTCAACTTCGCAAGAAACACCAATAAACTTAACCTAGGGTGGGTTCTGCTCACCCTATTTCCTTTTATTCTAAAGTCCTTAAAAAAGGCATGATTGCTCTCCTTCTCATATTATGATAAAGAGTCATTAACTAGCTGTTGAAAATCCTCCAATGAATTAATAGTAATACTGGGAACAAAAAGACTCTCTAAGACAGACACATCCTCAATTTGGTTAATCGTTTCAATCAGGGAATTAGGAATCTCCCCAAAACGACTTTGTAAAGCCAAAATGATATGTTTTTGGTTAGTTAATTTAGCTCCTTCTTCGAGAGCCATTTCTTCTATGGTGCTTAAAAAAGGCATGATTGCTCTCCTCCTCGTATTAATTAAGATAAAGAGTCATTAACTAAATGTTGAAATTCCTCCAATGAATTAATAGTAATACTGGGAACAAAAAGACTCTCTAAGACAGACACATCCTCAATTTGGTTAATCGTTTCAATCAGGGAATTAGGAATCTCCCCAAAACGACTTTGTAAAGCTAAAATAATATACTTTTGGCTAGTTAATTTAGCTCCTTCTTCGAGAGCCATTTCTTCTATGGTGCTTAAAAAAGGCATTTTGTTTTCCTCCTCGTATTGACTGAGTTTTGTTTTAAAGTTAAGTTGAAGTTGCGGGGGTAAGGTCATCATTTTATCAATGAATTTCCCTAGATTGATAATCTCAAACTTGGTTAATCCCCTTTGATATAAACCTCTGACTAAGTTCCACTTCCATTGTTCACGCTCCCTGAGATTATTAGTCGTAGCCTTAGTTTTTAGGTGTGCCATGACTATTATAGCCCAAATATTCTCACTTTGTTCTAAGTCTTCCCATTGATAATCCAATAATTTGACCATTAAAAAATCGACTCTCACTTGACTTCCCCCTAACCCATATTGATAAAAATCAGGTCGCCAAGACCTACTTTCATCCCCTAAAATAGCTAAACTAATAACAGGTTTATGGTACAAATCAAAGGCTCGATAATTATAAATAAACATTCGTTGAGGGAATTTTAGATCATATTGACTTTGGACTTCAATATGAATTAAAAGCCAGATTTCCTGATGATCTAATAACCAAACTTTCAATAATTTATCAGCATAGCGTTGCTCAGTTTCCGCAGCTGCCGTAATTTGTTCTAATTCTTTATCAAGGGAAATAGGGGTTTGATTCCAGTCAATTTCTTGATAAATATTGGGATAAAAGAAGTTTAAGAACTCTGCCAAATAAGTGCTAATCGCTTCTTTCCATGTTTTGTCGTAATTAGCTGTCACCTCAGCCATGCCTTTCCCACCTAATTGCTATATAATAAATAATATCCTAATCTTTCAAAAACAATGGACAATTCTAACCCTACTCCTATCCCCTGCGAAAATAGTGATACTTCTTCCTTAGAAACCGCTAACCACAAACCCTTTTGGA
Source organism: Microcystis sp. M090S1 (assembly GCF_020246295.1). Taxonomy (NCBI): domain Bacteria; kingdom Bacillati; phylum Cyanobacteriota; class Cyanophyceae; order Chroococcales; family Microcystaceae; genus Microcystis; species Microcystis sp. M090S1. Next base: position 10,858 of record NZ_JADBTF010000108.1, read on the forward strand.
AAGCTATTGTGGAAATTGGTGAAAAAGTTCCCATTGAAGAGTGGAACAAATTACCTAAAGATTTTGCTCGCAATTTTGAACATTATATGTATGGCGCACCCAGAGACGAGGATTACGAAGACGAATGAGAAAGATTTTTTTAGATACTGCTTATCTTCAAGCACTGGTTGACACTCGTGATAGTTTACATCAATCTTCTGTAGCTATTACCGACGAATTAGATATATTTCTATCTGTTACTAGCGAAATGGTGTTAACTGAATTACTCAATGCCTTATCTGGAAGGGGTGGGTATTTAAGGGATGCTGCCCTAGACATTGTGGATAAATTACACCAAGACTCATCAGTAGAAATTATCCCTCAAACCTCTCAGTTATTTACCGAAGCATTGCTATTTTATCGCCAAAGACGAGATAAAAGCTATCGCTTAACAGATTGTGCTTCGATGTTGATTATGAGACAACAAAACCTCTCCGATGTTTTAACTTTTGATCGCCATTTTCAACAAGAAGGATTTAATGCACTACTGAGAAATTAGGAGGTAAAATAACTAATTGACTTTTTGAGCTACTTCTGCTAGACAATCAAAGTGACGACCATATTTAACAATAATCGTCATCGATCCTCGATAATCAATTAACCCTGTCATTACCGCTTTAACTGCACCAATTTCTTGATTAACAAATCGTTCCCAATTCTCTCTAGTTGCTGAAAAAATAGGTAAAGATTCATCCATTTCTTCAATCAGTTCTAAACTAACAATCTGACCCTGATCATCCCATTCTGAACAAACAGAAACCCCCTGACGATCACTAAACCAAAGAATTACTTTTCCCAATTTAGTGAACTTTTTACCTAAGTTTTCTTGTTCGTTCCATGTCGTTTGATAGGCAGACCACCATTCTTGAGAAAAACGAGTTAACGGTTGATTCATGAGGTATAATCAGAAAATAAAAAACTTGTGTTTAGTTTACCATTATCAGGATAACCTATGATCATCTTAAAATTCCTACTTTAGGCCCCTCAGGGTAAGCGCATCTTAACAATCCTTGACAAAATGAACTTTATATGGTTTGCCTACCCAGAGCGCGGTTTAGACATATTTGAGTAGAATTTGCCATCGCAGTTGTTAAGCAACAATCGACCAAATAAGATGACAAGCAGCTGACAAAATTGGTCAATTGTCAATAGCGTTCTTTTAAAACCGTTGTTAATCTCGAAAAATCGCTAAATAATCATGATGAAAGCCTACGAATATCATCACATTGTCAGTTTTCAAGAAACCAATTTAGTCGGTAATGTTTATTATGCCAATTATGTGCAATGGCAAGGTCGTTGTCGAGAAATGTTTCTCAAAGATAATGCCCCAGATATTATCACAGAATTATGCCAAGGATTAGCCTTAGTAACGGTTCGAGTATCCTGTGAGTATCTGTCCGAATTATTTGCCTTTGATCATGTTATTATTCGGATGCGTTTAGGAGAGATTAAACAAAACCGAATTACCATGTTATTTGAATATTGGCGAGTGACTGATGAAGGTGAAGAATTAGTGGCAAAAGGGGAACAACAGACGGCCTGTATGCGACGAGAGGATGGTGAAACCAGACCCACTCCAATTCCTGCTCAACTGAAATTAGCTTTAGAGAACTATCACATCCCGATCTAAAGGATAACCCGAGGAATGTGAGATAAAAATAACCGATAAAAAATGACTCTCCTAGACTGGTTATAGCCAATTAGTGGTTTAAATGAGCTTAACCCGAAACTTCCGCCGCTTTCATTTATCCCAGCATGAGCCGACTCCTGTTGAGGCGGCTGGCCTAGATGACTACGCTACCCGTAAACCTTTTCAAACATCCTCTAAAAAATATCGGCAGGATCGGCATATTGGAGCTTATTAATAGCCGTGGCTCCGGCGATCAAGGACATGAGCAAGGTTAAGCCAAAGACGAATATTGCTCTAGTAGGGGTCATTTCAATGGGAAGTAAGGTGTATTTTTGGGTAAAATAATACTGAATCATCCCTAATAAAAAGCCAGGAATATAACCCAATACTGCAATAATCAGAGCTTGCTGAAAGACGAGCCACAGAAGATAACGATTGTGATATCCCATTGCTTTTAGAGTTGCATATTCTGCTAAGTGTTCTGCAACATTGGTATAAAGAATTTGATAAACAACCACAATCCCGACCACTAATCCTAAAAATACCCCCAAATTAAAAATAAAACCAATAGCTGTACTGGTTGCCCAATAATTTTTTTCAAAGTTAATAAACTCTTGCTTGCTTAATATTTTGACATCTTTCGGCAAATATTTCTTTAACTTTTTGAGTAAGGATTGCCGATCAATATCTGGTTGAAACTTAATTAAGCCAATATCAATGAACCGAGATGAACGATTCTGAAATATTCTTAAAAAGTTAGGGTAGCTCATTAGTAAGTTACCATCTGAACCAAAAGATGTACCTAATTCAAAGAGACCAACCACTTCTATTTTTCGATTATTACCAGAATTTCCCACCTCGGTAATAATAGTTTTACCCTTCTGGAAATCTTCAGCAATATTTCCAAACTCCCTCCGAGAATTTTGGTCAAATAAGGTGGTATATTTTATCTTTAATTTTTGCCAATTTTCTTTGATTCCCACAGCCTTAAATGCTTGATATCTTAAATCAATTCCAATTACAAAAATATTACGCCAATAGTTTTTTGTATCGGGATTTTTCCATTGAGCATAGCCTACATAGATTGGACTGACTAATTCCACTTCATTAAAGGATAAGACTTGTAATAGTCTTCGCTCACTAAAACTTTCCATGGCAATTAAGGATGTAGAACGAGGACTAATCAGGAAAGCATCACCTTCCAAACTATTATGTAAATGAACAGCACTCTCAAATAAAGCATCTCGAATTCCCAACTGCATAAAAATAATCACAGTGGAAAAAATAATACCAGACAGTGCAACAATTAAACGAGTTTTTTTATGAGCTAATTGTAACCAAGCAGTGGGAATATTCATCTTCTGAATGAGTTATTTAGTTAGGGTGAATGATCACATTAACCTTTAAGTTAGTTAACCGATTAACTTTAGCACTAGAGCGATGATCTAAGCTAACTTTTACCTCGACAACTCTAGCATCTGTATCGACAACAGGATCGGTTCCTAAAACATCTTGTCGTCCCACTTTCCAACCTATTTCTTCCACGGTTCCCTCTAAATCTCCGAGCATTTTATCGGTTTTTATCGTTACAGATTGACCTAATTTAACTCGACTAATATCCGTTTCATACACTTCTGCTGTCACATACATTTTTTGGATGTTTCCCAAATCTAAAATTCCTTCATTTTTCACTAATTCTCCGGGAAAAGTATGAATTTTTAAAATTCTTCCTGCATGGGGCGCACGCACATAGGATAATTCTAATTCCGCCTGAGCGCGTTCTACATTAGCCTTAGCTGTCATTACTTCATCTTGAGCAATTTGAAGATCAACAGGACGAATTTCCGTAACTGCACTTAACATAGCTTGGTTTTCTTGAATTTGTTGTTCTAAAGTATTAAGAGTTCGTTGTAGATTGGCTCTGGCTTCCTGAATTTTTTGTTCTAAGGTAGTCGTAATGCGTTGCAAGTTAGCCTCAGCTTCTTGGAGTCTTTTTTGTGTAGTTGTCGCCTCTAAACAAAATCGCTCTTTTTCCCCTTGAGAAACTGCACCATTACGGTATAAAGATTGATAACGTTGACAATCTGTGAGAGCATTATTCAATTCTGCTTTAATTCTTTCAACGGTAGCTTTTTGTCCTAGTTTTTCCCCTTCAAGTTCCGATTCCAAACTAGAGATCGCTGCTTTTTGCCTCATTATTTGTCCCTCTAATTCCGCTTTGCTTTGACGCATACGGGAATCTTGAGCCATAATTTCGCCTTTTTTTGCCCCTTCTCTCACTTTTTCGAGTTTAGATGCTGCTAAACCCAGATTTGCTTGAGCTTGTTTCAGGGCTGCTCGCAAACGGGCATTATTATCTAAAATAGCCAAAATTTCGCTTTTTTCAACTGTTTCTCCCTGTTTTACCAGTATTTTATCTACTCTACTTCCTTCCAAAAAGGCAGTAGCTGATATTTGAGTAATTCCACCTTGAGGTTCAAGATAACCAAGGGCAGCAACAGCTTCGGGAGTATCAGGAGAAACCGTCGGGGAAATCGATAACTGGGAAGCTTTCAAGGATGATTCTGGTCTAAAATAGAAGATAATAACGGTTGTTCCCAGGCTAAATCCCATAAAAGCTCCTAAAAGACCCCAAAACCAATATTTTAAAGAATGGGAATTTTGAAGGCGAAAGTTAGCCATTGTTGTTAACAGGGATAAGGATTCATCAAATAAACTTTGTTTAAGGTAACATGAGGTCATATCTTAGACCTCCCATCAAGGGTTGTCAACTTTGTCAACTTTGTCAACTTTTTTTAACAATGGCATCTAATTTCTCAGGCACACCCTTCGAGCATCCTGCTGTCAATTTTGATCACAAATTTTCTCCTAGGCAGGTAAATCGTTTTCCACAACGATTGTTGCTCCTTTCACCCCAAGCGGCAACCTTTAATCAGCGTGGATTCATCTGTGATCCGCAAAGCGGCGGCCTGGCTGTTCAGCCTCAAAAACAGATATATTTGGAAACGATCGGGCAAACTTTTATCTATGGCTATAATGCAGCAATTATGGCTCATTCTCTCGCGGACTTGTTTCCTCTTCTTGAAGGTGTCACCCTCAATCTGAGAGGATTTGCTTATGAAGGGGCGGCGATGGCTTTATCTTTGCTAGATTGTTTAACCCTGAGGAAGCGCAATCGCTTTGAGCATTTTTTAGCAAACGAGGGGAAAAAGCATATTTACATGGCCTATGTAGGGAAAGGATGGCAATTAGCCCGTATTCCCTTTTCTTTGCGCTTTTATATCCAAAAATTAGCAGATTCTGCCCAACATTTTCCAGATTCTCTATTAGGGTGGTTAGCCCTTGACGGCTATGGATTTCATCAGGGATACTTTGCCTGGCCTAAGTATATCCGAGAGAGAAAGTCTCCTCAAGAATTATCGGGTTATGCGCGTCTTGTCTTTGCCCAAGGGTTAGGGCGCAGTCTTTGGTTTGTGAAAGGGGCAAATATTGCCGAAATTGCCGATCAGATCCAAAAATTCGACCCGCTGCTTCAACCCCATTTATGGAGTGGGATCGGCTTGGCTTGTACTTATGCGGGGGGAGTGTCTCCCGAAGAAATTCAACATTTAAAACAGCTGGCTGAACCTTATAGGGCCGAATTAGCCCAGGGAGCAGCTTTTGCGGCAAAAGCACGTTTACTAGCCGAAAACTGCCCGGAAAATACCGAAATAGCCTGTCAAATTTTGTGTGGAATGGCTATTACTGAAACAGCCAAGATCACTGATGATACCCTCATCGGCTTAGATTACCACGACCAAATCCCTGCCTATGAACAATGGCGACAAGCCATCCAAAGTCATTTTCGCACCTAATCCCCTCAACTGTCTTAAGCTTAGATTGAATGTAGTTACTTCTTTGAAACCATGAATCGTTTGGAAAAATTCATCCGAGGCCATAGTAAGTCTATCTTGGCATTGGGGCTAATTTTAGTCTTATTCTCTGTTTCCCGTCTCCCCGCCCTATCAATGGCCGAAAGAGATGCGATCGCTTCTCGCTTTGCCTTTACTCGTTTTCCCTTACCCGAATTAGAAAATCAACCCTATCAAGTAGAAAGACCGACAAATCCCAGTTTAAGCCGTCATTCGGGCTGGATTTCGGCAGTTGGGGCGGCAGTTGCCCTGGGGGATCTCGATGGAGATGGCTGGGATAATGATCTCTGTCATGTAGAAACCCAAAGCAATCAGGTGATTATCTCCCCTGTTCCGGGTACGGGCAATCGTTATCAGCCCTTCACCCTCAATGTCACCGATTTTGACTACAACGACCAAACCATGGCCCCGATGGGATGTATTCCTAGTGATCTCAATGAGGATGGACTCAGGGATCTATTGGTGTATTATTGGGGACGAACACCGATCGCTTTTATCAAGCAAGATCAAGGTTATCTTCAGCAGCAAATCAGCCAAAAAAGGGAAAAATGGTACACCAATGCGGCAACCTTCTCGGATTTAGATGGGGACGGACACCCAGACTTAATCATTGGCAATTACTTCCAAGATAATGCCGAGATTTTGGATGTCAATTCCCAGAAAATCGAAAAAATGCAAGATTCGATGACCCGTGCTTATAATGGCGGTAAAAATCGAGTTTTCTTGTGGTCCGATGCCTCTACCACTGGAGTGACTTATCAAGAAGTCCAAGATGCTTTTGAGGAGAAAATTGCTCATGGTTGGACATTGGCCGTCGGAACAGCCGATTTAGACGGGGATTTATTGCCAGAGATTTATTTTGCCAATGATTTCGGACCCGATCGCCTCTTACATAATCGTTCTACTAGAGGACATCTCCAATTTGCCTTACTGGAAGGGCAAAAAGGGTTAACGACACCTAATTCTAAGGTATTGGGCCATGATGGCTTTAAGGGAATGGGGGTAGATTTCGGGGATATTAACCATGATGGACTCTTAGACATCTATGTGAGTAATATTGCTTCGGAATACGCCCTAGAGGAAAGTCATTTTCTCTTTACCAGTACGGGAGAAACGGAGAAAATGTCCCGAGGAATCGCCCCTTATGTCGATAAAAGCGAACCCTTGGGAGTCTCTCGTAGTGGCTGGAGTTGGGAAACAAAATTCGGCGATTTTGATAATGATGGGGAGTTAGAAGCGTTGCAAGCTACAGGATTTCGTAAAGGTGACATCAATCGTTGGCCAGAATTACATGAGTTAGCCATGAGTAATGATCAAGTCCTGAAAATCCCCAATAGTTGGTTTCATTTCCAAGATGGAGACGATTTAAGTGGTCATCAACATAATCCCTTTTTTGTGCGGGGTAAAGATGGACGTTACTATGATTTGGCATCGCAATTAAGCTTAGATGATCCCTCTGTCACCAGAGGAATTGCCACCGCCGATGTGGATGGAGATGGGGATTTAGACTTTGTAGTGGCAAATCAGTGGGAAACCTCTTATTTTTATCGCAATGATAGTCCAAATATCGGTCAATCTCTGGAATTAGAGCTTTTAAACCCTGCGCTCTCCCCTAATCCCTCTTCAGAAAAGGGGAAAATGGGTATCCCCGCAATTGGCGCAGCGGTTAAGGTGTCTCTACCTGATGGCAGTCAGCTGGTGGCGCAGGTAGATGGGGGCAATGGTCATTCTGGCGTGAGAAGTCCAGTATTACACTTTGGTTTAGGCAAAATTGACCCTAATACCGCTTTACCCGTTGACATTCAATGGCGTAACCACAAGGGAGAAATTAAGCAAACCCAGTTATTATTAACATCGGGTAAACAGACAATTTTGCTAGAGCAATCGGTTTAAAATCATTCTGTAAAGGGCGTAAGGTTTGCGCCCTTTATCGTTAGGTATGACGGGGACTGACCTCCCGATCCTTATTTAGCTCCGTCCGCCGCCTGGCAGTCGATGGACGTTAAGTTAAAATGCTTGTGGATTCGGTCTGACGGGGGCATAATTTTCCGATTGTGTCTAGTTAAGAGGAGTAGAAGCAGCAATCTCCCATTATAGTCTATAGTCGTAGGCTTAACGGTGAGATTGTCAACACCTAATCATACCCAAAACCTCAAACCTCAAAAATTGATATTCCTAAGCCATAAACGAAACTGTCGAGGAGAAAATTACCTACACGGGGCCAGCAAAAAAGTAATAGATTGGTGTATTCTTGATCAAATAGGGACGTTAATAATTGGGCATAATGAGGGGATAAAACAATCTCTTAATCTAGGAAAGACAGATATTATTTTGATGAAAGGCTATGGGTATCAGTATCCTGAGAATCTGGGCGATCGCAGCTAATGGTTTTCGCGAGGTTATTCGCGATCGCATTCTTTACTTTATCGGGTTTTTTGCCTTGTTGATGGCCTTCGCTTGGCGTTTATTACCAGAAATTGCGGTGGGAACCCATCAGAAAATCTTTCTTGACTTGGGATTAGCCGCTATCGGGTTATTAGGGGTAATTGTCGCGGTTTTTGTGGGTACAGGGCTAATTAATAAGGAAATTGACAAGAGAACTATTTTAGTTTTGATTCCTAAACCCCTGAGTCGGGCCGAATTTATCCTCGGTAAACACTTGGGTTTGTCCGGGGTTTTAGCGGTGATGTTGGGGGTAATGTTGGTGATTTACCTGCTGATGTTGCTGGGGATGAAAGTATCTTTTCAACCTTTACCCCTGATTGTCTCGGTTTTCTATCTCGGTTTGGAATTAATTCTCATCGCGGCCGTGGCGATCGCTTTTGGGGTATTTACCAGTTCGATTTTAGCCACGTTAATGACTTTTGGGGTCTATCTAATGGGTCACATCAGCAAAGATCTGATCCAATTGGGTATAATCAGCAAAAATCCCAATATCCTCGCTATCACTAAAAATATTTATCTAATTCTCCCAGATTTAGAGAGATTGAATTTTAGAAACGAGGCCGTTTATGGTTTGCTGCCTAGTGCTGATGTCTTAATCGCTAATGCCCTCTACAGTCTCGTTTATACTGGTCTATTATTGGGTATCTCCATCCTCATCTTTTCACGACGACAATTTTAAATAGCGTCTGCTGAATCAAGGGATGAATGGCAACTGTGCAGGTTCCCGTGCCAAAGTTAGTTTGGGTCTAGGTTTTAAAAATCCCAGCAAAGAGGATTCAGATCTCAATTGACATCCTCGCCGCCGTAAAACGGACGGCGATTCCCAAACCTCACGATTTGGGTTTCTGCTTCTTTCCCGAAGGATTTTTCGCACCTGCCTTAACAGATTTACTCTGTTCTGGTCTTATGGTCGC
>NZ_JADBTF010000109.1:0-10990 GCF_020246295.1 Microcystis sp. M090S1
AATAGCGACTCTTGTTCGGGTGTGGGGTAAAATCGAAACGAATAGGCTTTTTCCATACCTCACATTTTAGCATATATTTCGTAAATGTGCTAATATTTAACAGTAAAGCCGTCGTAGAACGACGGGGTTTCAGACCCAAAATTTTCGATGAATCAAAGTTTAAGTGATGCGCTAGAGCCGATCGCCGCTGCCTTTCGCGGTCTCGGAACTCCCGAACCGATCGTTCATTGGGGACATCCAGTCATGATGGGGATCGTGGTTTTAGTTATGGGTAGTTATACTGCCTATGCCGGTTGGCAAAGCCGTTTAAGCAAAGATGGGGAAGTAGTGGCCAACAATCGGGCTGATCACCGCAAACTCGCCCCCTGGCTGTTTTTATTTATCGCTCTCGGTTACACCGGCGGTATTTTATCCCTAGTCATGCAGAAACATCCAATCCTCGAAAGCAGCCATTTCTGGACAGGATCGGTCGCAATCGGTTTATTAGCTTTCAATGGATTATTGTCCCTCACTGGCTTCGCTGGCGGGAAAAAAGAACTTTTCCGGACTATTCACGCCTATATCGGCAGTATTGCCCTGATTTTACTGCTAGTTCACGGTGTTTTCGGTCTTCAGTTGGGATTATCTCTCTAGTTGGTTGATCGCTTCGGGTGGGCTATTTCCCACCTGGAGATTTTTCACCGCAGAAGACTGTGGCCAAGGGCATTAATTGAAGAAATCATGACTTTAAGCGCTATTCTTGGGATTCTGCGTTTAGAATTAACAGGTAATTTACCAAGAAAGTATCGTCACGCAACGAGGAGATAGATATTTTGAAGAAAGTAGAAGCGATTATCCGACCCTTTAAACTTGAAGAGGTGAAAATCGCCCTAGTTAATGCGGGCATTGTCGGGATGACCGTCTCCGAAGTTAGAGGTTTCGGTCGTCAGAAAGGTCAATCGGAACGTTATCGCGGTTCCGAGTATACCGTCGAATTTCTCCAAAAACTCAAGATCGAGATCGTCGTCGAAGATAAGCAAGTCGATATGGTCGTCGATAAGCTGATTTCGGCGGCCCGTACCGGTGAAATCGGAGACGGTAAAATCTTCATCTCCCCCGTGGAACAGATCGTCCGCATCCGTACCGGCGAAAAAGATCTCGAAGCGATTTAACCTCCAAACAAGGGATGATAGTACAATGCTGTCATCCCCCCCCCATTGAAAGCAATTCCCATCAAGCAGTGTAACCTAATTTGATATCGACCACCAACGACCGATTCCCCCAAACAAAAACTTTGTACCTCACCATTAAGATAACAAAGGCAGGGGGCAGTCCCGATGCCAAAGTTGGCACCGCCAAGCCTGAAAATATTCTGATCCTAAATCCGGTTATTAAAAACTGATTATTTATTCCCCCTTCATCGCTGCTGAAGACCGCCGAACGGTACAAATAATTTGACCAGACTAGATATGATCATTTCCGGTGACTAAAAAAACCTCTTGCCTAAAAAGGCACAAATATTATATAATGTTTGATCGTGGCCAAAATCGGTGTTAGGTGGTGCTGAAGGCACTGCCGAGCAGAACCGCCTTGGTCGCTCGGTCTTCGCCGGGATACTGAAGATAAACCCTTTAAGTCCTGAAGAAACAAAGACCAGCAACAATCTAGGCAGAACCAGCAACCCTGTCTAGTCTTACTTACGAATTTAACGGGATGCCAGCTTAAATAACTCGAAAAAAGTCATTCAAGTTGGGCAGGCTGATAAAGTGGGAAAAATCTTTCCCGCTCCTATAGCCACGGCCACGTTATTTTTGATTGTCGTCTAGTAAAGATAAAGAGAACAATCCGTGTCTATCGGTATCCTCGGTACAAAACTGGGCATGACCCAAATCTTCGACAACAAAACGGGAGTCGCCATTCCCGTCACCGTCGTTCAAGCCGGTCCGTGTCCCGTCACCCAAGTCAAAACTAAAAAAACCGACGGTTATGAATCCATCCAAGTGGGATACAAAACCGTCAAAGAAAAAGCCCTCAACAAACCGCTGCTCGGTCATTTAGCCAAAGCCGGTGTCTCCCCCCTGCGGCATTTAATCGAATACCGCCTCGAGGACGCATCCGCTTACACTTTAGGCCAAGAAATTACCGCCGCTATCTTCCAAGAAGGCGATTTGGTCGATGTGGCTGGAACCACCATCGGACGGGGTTTCTCCGGCTATCAAAAACGCCATAACTTCAAGCGCGGTAACATGACCCACGGTTCCAAAAACCACCGTCTCCCCGGTTCCACCGGTGCCGGTACTACCCCCGGTCGCGTCTTCCCGGGTAAGAGAATGGCTGGACAATACGGAGCAACCCAAGTTACCATCCGCAAATTGTCCGTGGTCAAAATCGATAGCGAACGCAACCTGATCCTGATCAAAGGAGCCGTCCCGGGCAAACCAGGAACCCTGTTAAACATCACCCCCGCCAAGAAATTTGGTAAATAGGGCAAGGAAAGATTAAAGCCATGGTTAACTACACAGTCAAAAATTGGCAAGGGGAAGAAGCGGGAACAGGCACCCTGGAACTGAAAACCGCTAAACCCGAAACCGCCAAACACCTAATTCACCGCGTCGTCGTCAGCCATCTAGCGGCGGCCCGCCAAGGTAACGCCTCCAGCAAAACCCGCTCGGAAGTGCGCGGCGGTGGTCGCAAACCCTGGCGGCAAAAAGGCACCGGCCGGGCCCGGGCTGGTTCGATCCGTTCTCCCCTCTGGCGTGGTGGCGGTGTCATCTTCGGACCAAAACCCAGAGATTTTGAAGTTAAGGTCAATCGCAAAGAGAAAAGATTAGCCCTGAGAACCGCTTTGATCGGCCAGGCCGATAACTTGATCGTGGTTGAAAGCTTCTCTGAACAATTCTCTCAACCCAAAACCAAAGAACTCACCGCTGCCTTAAATCGCTGGGGAGCGGGTTCAGAGGCCAAAATTCTGCTGATTCTGACGGAAATTCCCGAAAATATCTATTTATCGGGACGTAATATCTGCAATCTCAAAATTATTCGCGCGGACAGTCTCAACGTCTATGATGTCCTCCTAGCCGATCGAGTTATCGCTACCGCCGCAGCCCTAGCCAAAATTGAGGAGGTCTATGGTGCTTAAAACTGAAGCCAGGCAACTCGCCGATCTGATCCTAAAGCCGATCGTGACCGAGAAAGCCACCCTACTCCTAGAACAAAATAAATACGTCTTCGATGTCGCACTGAAAGCGACCAAGCCGGAAATTCAAGCGGCGATCGAACTGCTGTTTGACGTGAAAGTAACGAAAGTGAACACCAGCCGCCCCTCTCGTCAGAAAAAACGCGTCGGCCGTTTCCTCGGTTACAAACCCCAATACAAACGCGCGATCGTGACCCTAGCAGCAGGCGACTCGATCACCCTCTATCCCGACGTATAAAAACCAAGAAACCCGATAACGGAAAACTAAACTATGGGTATTCGTTCTTTTAGACCTTTAACCCCCGGGACAAGGCAGGCGGCCATCTCCGACTTTAAAGAGATCACCAAAACCGAACCAGAAAAGTCCCTAACTCATCACAAACACAGTAAACAGGGGCGTAATAATCGCGGTGTCGTTACCAGTCGTCACCGGGGCGGCGGCCATAAACGCCTCTACCGGATTATCGATTTTCGTCGCGATAAACGGGATATTCCAGCCAAAGTAGCGGCGATCGAGTACGATCCTAACCGTAACGCCCGCATTGCCCTGCTTTTCTACAAAGACGGGGAAAAACGCTACATCATCGCCCCCGCCGGTTTAGGCGTTGGTGATACCGTCATCGCCGGAGAAAACGCTCCCTTCGAGGTCGGTAATGCCCTGCCCTTAAGTCGCATCCCCCTAGGGACAGAAGTTCATAACATCGAACTCGTCCCCGGTCGCGGTGGTCAAATGGTGCGGGCTGCCGGTGGTTTCGCCCAAGTGGTAGCGAAAGAAGGCGATTACGTTACCATCCGCCTCCCCTCCAAAGAAGTCCGCATGATCCGGCGTGAATGCTACGCCACCATCGGAAAAGTCGGTAACGCCGAAGCGAGAAATATCAGTCTCGGTAAAGCCGGCCGTACCCGTCACCGCGGTCAACGACCTCATGTTCGGGGTAGCGTCATGAACCCAGTCGATCACCCGCACGGAGGTGGAGAGGGTCGCGCTCCGATCGGACGTTCCGGCCCGATGACTCCCTGGGGTAAACCCGCCCTCGGTCGCAAAACTCGCAACAAGAAAAAACGCAGTAGCGATCTCATCGTGCGCCGTCGTACCCAGGGTTAGAAATTATTACTTTACTTTTGACTGAAAATTATGGGTCGTTCACTGAAAAAGGGGCCATTTGTCGCCGGCCACCTGATGGAAAAAATCGAAAAACTCAACGCACAGGGCAGTAAACAAGTGATTAAAACTTGGTCCCGTGCCTCGACAATCATTCCCGATATGGTCGGTCACACGATCGCCGTTCACAACGGCAAACAGCACGTTCCCGTCTACGTTTCCGAGCAGATGGTCGGTCATAAACTCGGTGAATTCGCTCCCACCCGCACCTTCCGCGGCCACGCCAAGAGCGACAAAAAAGCAGGACGGAAATAGATCGGTGGGCGGTAATCTTAAAACCGTCAGCCCCCAGTCAGCGTTCAGATAACTATGAGATGGTGGGTTACGGCGACTAGATAAATTAATAACTAAGTATCATAAGTTGTCGTCGCCTAACCCACCCTACCTAACTGATCACTGATGACTGATGACTGATAACTGATAACTGATAACTGATAACTGAAATGACCATCGATACCTCTAACGAAGTCAAAGCGATCGCCCGCTATATTCGGATGTCACCCCTGAAAGTCAGACGGGTACTCGATCAGATCCGCGGGCGCTCCTATCGGGAAGCCCTAATTATTCTCGAATTTATGCCCTACCGGGCCTGTGATCCGATTCTCAAAGTCCTGCGTTCCGCCGTTGCCAACGCCGAAAATAACGAAGGACTCGATCCCGCCACTTTGGTAGTTAGCCAAGCCTTTGCCGATGGCGGCCCGACCCTAAAACGTTTTCGACCCCGGGCTCAAGGGCGCGCCTACCAAATTCGCAAACCCACCTGTCATATCACCGTCGCCGTCGCTCCTAGCAACGAAGACTAATCACCTTAACTAAAAAAAACACAATGGGACAAAAAATCCATCCCCTCGGTTTTCGTCTCGGCGTTATCAAAGATCATAAATCTTGCTGGTATGCCGACGCAAAACGTTACCCCGAACTACTGCAAGAAGATCGCCGCATTCGTCAGTACGTCGAAAAAAACCTTGCTAATGCCGGTATCGCCGATATTCGCATCGAACGTAAGGCCGATCAAGTAGATATCTCCATCCACACCGCCCGACCCGGGGTCGTCGTCGGTCGTGGTGGCACGGGAATCGAACAGCTGCGCCTAGGTTTACAAAAAGCCCTCGGTGGCCAGCGTCAAATTCGCATTAACGTCATTGAGGTCGCTCGCGTTGATGCCGATGCCAACCTGATCGCCGAATACATCGCCCAACAACTAGAAAGACGGGTTTCCTTCCGTCGTGTTGTCCGCCAGGCCATCCAACGGGCGCAGAGGGCCGAAGTCAAAGGGATCAAAATTCAAGTTAGCGGTCGTCTCAACGGGGCGGAAATCGCTCGGACTGAATGGGTGCGGGAAGGACGAGTTCCCCTGCATACCCTGCGCGCCGATATTGATTACTCCTATAAAACCGCCAGCACCATCTACGGGATTCTAGGCGTGAAAGTTTGGATCTTTAAGGGCGAAATTATCCCCGGCCAAGAAGAAATTGCCGCCGCCGTTCCCGCTCAAGCACCGCGCCGTCAACAGCGTCGCCGTCAACAGTTTGAAGATCGCTCTAGTGAGGGCTGATCCCTAATATTTATCAGTGGTAAATAGCTCATGTTAAGTCCCAAAAGAACAAAATTCCGCAAACAACAGCGCGGACGGATGCGCGGGCTGGCCACCGGCGGAAATACGATTAATTTCGGCGATTTCGCCCTGCAAGCCACCGAACCCTGTTGGATTACTTCCCGTCAAATCGAAGCGGCCAGACGGGCAATGACTCGTTATATTCGTCGGGGTGGCAAAATCTGGATCCGCGTTTTTCCCGATAAACCCGTGACCCAACGGGCTGCAGAAACTCGGATGGGTTCCGGGAAAGGTTCCCCCGAATTCTGGGTGGCCGTGGTTAAACCGGGGTTCATTATGTTTGAGATTGCTGGGGTAGCCGAACCCGTGGCCCGGGAAGCAATGCGCCTAGCCGCCCAAAAATTACCGATTAAGACCAAATTTATCACTCGCGAGGAGGATTTTGTCTAATGGCTCTACCAAAAATCGCCGAAGTGAGGAAGATGAGCGATGAGGAAATCGCCGCTGCTATCCTCGCTGCCAAAAAGAAACTGTTTGAATTGCGTTTGCAACAGGCCACCCGCCGCTTGGAAAAAACCCACGAATTCAAACACACCCGCCACCGTCTTGGCCAATTATTGACCGTAGAACGGGAGCGCCAACTAGCCCAGTCCACCCCGGAGGCATAACCCACTATGGCAGTTAAAGAAAGAGTTGGGGTAGTAGTCAGCGACAAAATGGATAAAACCGTAGTGGTAGCCATTGAAAACCGCTCTCCTCACCCTAAATACGGCAAAATCGTCGTGAAAACCCAGAAATTTAAAGCTCACGACGCAGAAAATCAAGCCAAACAAGGCGATCGAGTTCGTATTCGTGAAACCCGCCCCCTCAGTAAAACCAAACGTTGGGAAGTGGCGGAAATATTAACCGATAATTAAATTTCACCTAGGTAAAAACCGTGATTCAACAACAAACCTACTTAAATGTCGCTGACAATAGCGGGGCGCGGAAACTAATGTGTCTGCGGGTGCTGGGAACAGGTAACTGTACCTACGGTGGCATCGGTGACAAAATTATCGCCGTGGTTAAGGACGCTATCCCCAATATGCCCGTGAAAAAATCCGATGTGGTGACGGCGGTGATTGTGCGGACCCGTCAAACCGTCCGTCGCGATAGCGGTATGAGCATCCGTTTTGATGATAACGCCGCCGTGATTATTAATAATGACGGTAATCCCAAAGGTACGCGGGTTTTTGGTCCGGTCGCTCGGGAATTGCGCGATAAAAACTACACCAAAATTGTTTCCTTAGCCCCAGAAGTTCTCTGATCAAAGTCAAAAGTACAAAGGCAATCGGAGGTCAAAAAAAATGAGTAAGAAAAACAGTCAAACCTCACCCCAAAGGCAAAAAATGCACGTTAAAAAAGGGGATGTCGTTCAAGTAATCGCCGGTTCCGATAAGGGCAAAGTGGGCGAAATTTTACGCTCCCTACCCCAAGAAAGTACCGTGGTGGTCAAGGGAGTTAATATCCGCACCAAACATACTAAACCCCAACAGGAAGGAGAATCGGGTCAAATCGTTACCTACGAAGCACCGATTCACAGTTCCAAAGTCATGCTCTATTCCGAGAAGAAAAAAATAGCCAGTCGGGTGGGTTATACCTTTACCGAAGACGGTCGGAAAGTGCGGATACTGAAGAAAACTGGCGAAATTATCGATTAGTTTCCCATCAATTCTAGTTCCTGACCAAGCCCAGGAAAAGCAAGCAGAAAAACTATGAGCAAAAAACTAAAAACCACCTATCAAGAAACCATTGTTCCGAAACTGAAAGAACAATTTGGTTATACCAATATCCACCAAGTACCTAAAGTTATCAAAATTACTGTTAACCGCGGTCTTGGGGAAGCTTCACAAAACGCCAAAGCTTTGGAGTCTTCCAAGGAGGAACTGTCCACCATCACCGGACAACAACCGGTAGTGACCAGGGCCAAAAAAGCGATCGCTGGCTTCAAAATTCGCGAAGGAATGCCCGTGGGTGTCATGGTGACATTGCGCGGCGATCGAATGTACGCTTTTTTAGACCGTCTAATTAATCTGGCCTTACCACGCATTCGCGACTTTCGCGGTATCAGCGGTAACAGTTTTGATGGTCGTGGTAACTACAGTTTAGGCATTCGTGAACAGTTGATCTTCCCCGAAATTGAATACGACAAAATCGATCAAATTCGCGGGATGGACATCTCAATCATCACCACCGCTAAAAACGACGAAGAAGGACGCGCCCTCCTCAAAGAGATGGGAATGCCCTTTAGATAAATCAATCAAGAGAAAAGGAAAAAAATCAGGAAAAAGTGGCAAGGGAAAAGGGAGAAAGCGATTTTGTCAGAGAAATTACTGAATAAATCCTACCTACCTTCTCCTGACGACTGGCTCCTGACTCCTGACTCCCGCAATAACTGACCACTGATGTTGATCCCAATTTAGGAGAAAAACAGGTAATTCATGTCTGCTAACGATACCATCTCGGATATGCTGACCCGCATCCGTAACGCTTGCGCGGTTCGGCAGACCACTACTCAAATCCCCACCACGCGGATGACGCGCAGTATTGCTCAAGTTCTCAAGGACGAAGGCTTTATTGCTGACTTTGAGGAAGTGGGTGAGGGGATTAAATCTCAATTAGTTCTTTCCCTCAAATATAAAGGCAAAAACCGTCAACCGATCATTACTACCCTCACCAGAGTCAGTAAACCGGGCCTGCGAGTTTATTCCAACAGTAAAGACTTACCTCGCGTCCTCGGTGGCATTGGCATCGCCATTGTTTCCACCTCTAAAGGCATTATGACCGATCGCGAAGCGCGTAAACAAAACGTTGGCGGCGAAGTCCTTTGCTACATCTGGTAAACAAGGATAAGCTATCAGCCGTCAGCCTTTCCAAGTTTAAACCTGATAGCTGACCCACTGATAACTCTTCCGGTGATAACTGATAACTGATAACTGATAACTGTTATGTCTCGTATTGGCAAACGCCCGATTCCTATTCCCAATAAAGTCACCGTCGATATCGATGGTGCTACCGTGACGGTGAAAGGACCCAAAGGAACTCTCCAGAGAACCCTACCCACCGCCGTCGCCATCAATAAAGATGGCGAAACTCTGCTCGTTACCCGTCAAGACGATTCCCGTACCGCCAGGGAACGCCACGGACTCTGTAGAACTCTAGTAGCTAACATGGTGGAAGGAGTCGCTACCGGCTTTCAAAAACGCCTCGATATCCAAGGGGTGGGCTACCGCGCCCAGGCGCAGGGTAGTAAATTAGTTCTTAATGTTGGTTACAGTAAACCCGTGGAAATGGAGATGCCCGATGGTGTTTCCGTCGCCGTAGAAAACAACACCCAAGTTATCGTCAGTGGCATCGACAAAGAAGCCGTCGGTAACATTGCCGCTAAAATCCGCGAAGTTCGTCCCCCCGAACCTTATAAAGGTAAAGGGATTCGCTATCTTGGTGAAGTTGTCCGTCGCAAAGTTGGTAAAGCTGGCGGTAAAGGCGCTAAAGGCGGTAAAGGAGGTAAAAAATAAACCATGAAACTTAGTCGCAAAGAATCAGTCCGTCGTCGTCACCAGCGTGTGCGTCGCAAAATTAATGGCACTGCTGAACGGCCGCGTTTATCCGTATTTCGTTCTAATAACCACATCTACGCCCAAATTATCGACGACGTAGCCCAACATACCCTCGCTGCTGCTTCTACCCTAGAGGCAACCTTGCGCGGGGAATTGGAATCCACCGCTACCCAAGAAGCCTCGGCTGCCGTGGGTAAACTGGTGGCCCAACGGGCCCTAGACAAAGGCATTGAACAAGTGGTTTTTGATCGCGGTGGCAATCTCTATCACGGTCGCGTCAAAGCCTTAGCAGAAGCGGCTCGGTCAGCCGGCTTAAACTTCTAAAATATCCTTTCAACACTGATAAAACTATGGCAAAACGTCGCAAAGGCAACCGCGAAAAAGAAAAAGAAACCACTTGGCAAGAGCGGGTCATCCAGATCCGCCGGGTTAGTAAAGTGGTTAAGGGTGGTAAAAAACTCAGCTTCCGGGCTATCGTCGTGGTCGGTAATGAAAACGGCCAGGTGGGAGTGGGAGTCGGCAAAGCAGGGGATGTTATCGGGGCCGTCCGTAAAGGCGTGGCCGATGGCAAAAAACAACTAATTGAAGTCTCCTTAACTAAGGCTAGTTCTATCACTCACCTTACCCGGGGGGCTTCCGGTGGCGCTCAAGTGATTATGCGTCCGGCTGCTCCGGGGACTGGGGTTATTGCCGGGGGTGCTGTCCGTACCGTTTTAGAATTAGCCGGGGTGAAAAATATCCTCGCTAAACAACTCGGTAGCGATAACCCCCTCAATAACGCTAGAGCCGCCGTTAACGCCCTGGAAACTCTCCGCACTTTCTCGGAAGTGGCCAAGGATCGAGGCGTATCTGTAGAACATTTGTACACCTAAAGAAATCACCATGAAACTCCACGAAATCGCCCCCCAACCGGGGTCCACTAAACGTCGTCGTCGTGTGGGACGGGGTATCTCGGCCGGCCAGGGCGCTAGTTGCGGTCTGGGAATGCGCGGACAAAAATCTCGCTCCGGGACGGGGACTCGTCCCGGTTTTGAGGGGGGACAAATGCCCCTCTATCGTCGGGTTCCCAAATTAAAGCATTTTCCTTTGGTTAACCCCCGTCAATACACAATCGTTAATCTGAAAAAATTAGCTTCTTTACCCGCTAATACGGAAGTTACCCTGGAAAGTCTCCTAAAAGCTAAAATTCTCACCAGCAACGACGGACCTTTAAAAGTTTTAGGTGATGGTGAAATTACCGTTCCCCTCAAGGTGAAGGCCGCTGCTTTTAGCAATAGTGCTAAAGAGAAAATTACCGCCGCTCAAGGTACTTGGGAAGAAATTTAACGGAGGCAGGAGACAGGAGACAGGAGACAGGAGACAGGAGACAGGAGACAGGAGACAGGAGACAGGAGACAGGAGACAGGAGACAGGAGACAGGAGACAGGAGACAGGAGACAGGAGACAGGAGATTATTTTTATTTATCCTTCCCATCCCCCCACACCCCACACCCCACACC
>NZ_JADBTF010000011.1:0-41144 GCF_020246295.1 Microcystis sp. M090S1
GTCCACTTGGTTTTCGAGACTGGCCTTTTAATTCTAACGTAAAGCCAACCTAGAACGGCGGGGTTTCAGACCCAAAATTTCCGATGAGTTTACCCTAAGAAAATATGCCAATTTCATTCAGAGTAGAACTAGCTTACCAATAATCGGCTATGAGTGAGCGCGGTTTTTTTCTGGATTTATCACCGGGGTTAGTGTAGTTCAAACTGGTATTACTTACCCAAGTTTTGGTTATCTGGTCAATGAAATACCGAAATATGCAAGAAAACGGAACCGCCGAGAATGTTTATAAGTTTTCTAGTACCTTATCTCCTTCCGATCCAAGCTATGTGGATAGAAGGGCTGATCTGGAATTGTACCAAGCTCTGATGAACAGTCAGTATTGTTATATTTTTAATTCTCGCAAAATGGGCAAGTCGAGTTTGACGGTACGCATCCAAACTCAAATTGAAGCCCAAGGAGTTGCCTGTTCCCGTATAGACTTAAATGAATTGGGGACATCAGTAGATCAATCTAGCTGGTATCATTCCTTAATTATTGAAATTGCCGAACAATTAAAACTAAATATGACGGATCTAGAATCTTGGATTGCCAGTCAATCTGTTTCTAATGTTGGGTTACTTAGACAGTTTATTAAAGAAATTTTATTGATAAAAATTTCAAACAACATTGTTATTTTTATTGATGAAATTGATGTGGTTAGAAAACTACCCTTTGCTACTGATGACTTTTTTGCTTACCTTAGGTCTTGTCATGAAAAGCGAGTTATTAATGCAGATTTTAATCGTATTTCATTTGTTTTAATTGGCACGGCTACCCCCAATCAATTAATTCAGGATAGTCAAAGAACTCCTTTCAATATTGGTAAAGCAATTGAATTAAATGGACTGTCGTTAGAAGATAACTGTCAACCCTTGATGCAAGGACTAGAAGGGTTGGGTGTGTCCCCTCAAGAAATTCTACAAGAAATTTTTAGCTGGACTAATGGTCAACCTTTTCTAACTCAAAAATTGTGTTATTTAATGGCCAAGTTTAAAGTTCAAATACCTCGGTCTCTCTTATCAGCTTGGATGCGAGATTTTGTTTATAAACACATTATTGATAACTGGGAAAAAAAAGATGAACCTGCTTTTTTATCAAGTATAAGAGAGCGACTTATTTATCATCCTGATCAAGGGTATTTACTAAGGGTTTATGCTAATGTTTTAAAAGGTAAATTGGTGAAAGCGAGTAACACACCAGAACATGATGAATTATTACTATCTGGATTAGTTATCGTCGATAATCAGGGCTATCTTAGAGTGGCTAATGCTATTTATCAGGCAATTTTTAATCAAAAATGGTTATATAATGTATTAGCAGCTAGTCGTCCTTATCAATCGGAAATTGCTAAGTGGGAAGACTCAAATTTTACCGATACAAATTGTTTACTGACAGGTAAAAAGTTAGAGGAATCTAAAAAATGGCAAGAAGATAAAGAATTAGATAGTATCGATTATCGTTTTTTAGCAGCCTCTGAAAGCATTACTCGTCAAAAACAATCTCGTTTATTTATGTTGGTAGCGGGAATATTTACTAGCATTGTTACAGGTTTACTTGGGTTGGGATTCTACCAGTCATGGCTGTTACCTTACTTTTATAAAATCCCCTATACTAAGGAGCCTGAACTATTTAGCCAAGGCGAAAAAAAGCTACTTATTAAACAGGAAAATTTTTATAAAGATCGGGGTATTTTGGCTTTTAAAAATGCTAATTATTTGGAAGCTAAACAGTTATTCAAAAAAGCCTATCTCGCTCATCCTGAAGATGCAGAAAACTTGATTTATTATAATAATGTTATCGCTTATTTAAGTAATAATTATGTGACTTTGGCGGTGGTTATTCCCAGTGGCAAAAAAAATGAAATTTCCCAAGAAATCCTTAAAGGGATTGCTCAAGCACAATATTTATTTAATAGCCAATTACCGACAAGTGCGAATAATTTATTTTTAAATATCGTTATTGCCAATGATAATAATGATGAAAAAGTTGCTAAGATAGTCGCCAAGGAAATCGTTAAAGACCCCAAAGTTATTGGAGTAATTGGACATTATTCTAGTGAAGCCACCTTAGCAGCTTTACCTATCTATGAAAGAGCCAAAATTACTTTAATTTCTTCTACAAGTTCCTCGAATGTAATTGAGAGTGAATACTTTTTTAGAACCGTTATTACCAATGAAAAAATTGGTGAGACTTTAGCTAATTATGCCAGCAAACATGATCTAGATAAGGTAATTGTTTTTAATAATTCTAACCAGATTGATAGCCAAGAACTTACTCAAGAGTTTCATCAAGCTTTCCAAAAAAAAGGCGGTAAAATCACTAAAGTAATTGATTTATCATCTTCCCTAGATATTGACGCAGAAGTTTTCAAAGCATTTTCCCAAGATCAAGTTAGAGGAATTGTCTTATTTCCCAGTTTGGAATCAGCTTCTGTGGTAGTAGAATTATCCCATACTCTTGAACAGTTGAATACCAGCACCACTCCAGAACTGAAAAATAAGCTAGTTCTTTTAGGGAGCCATTCCATGTATGAACATGAAATGTTGGTTGATAGCGGTAAATTTATTGATAATTTAGTTTTGGCTGTGCCTTGGTTTTCCCATCTAATTAAGTCCCAAAATTTTGTCAGAGATGCTCAAGCTTTATGGAAAGAAGATATTAGTTGGCGAACCGCTACCAGTTATGATGCGGCCCAATCATTTATAGCTGCTATTAGAGCCTTGCAATCCCAGAATAAAATTTCTTCAGAGTTGATACAAGAATATTTAGAAAACCTCAATCTTTCGGCCAGTTTGACCTCAGGCAATTCTCTCAGGTTTGTAGATAATGAATCCGAATCTAATCGAGAACCAATTACTGTCAGGGTTAAGAGTAAGTTAGAAGCAAAACTTGAAAACTCAATTCAGTTTCAATTGGAATCTCAACGAGACTAATCAAGCAAGTCGTCAAAATATACTTGATACAAATTGCAACGCACCTCTAGGGTATCATAACTTTTGTGGATCAGTCCCAATCGTTCCAAAAATTGGACAGATTCTCCTTTCATTTGAGCCGGAGTCAGAGCTTTTTTCTGAAGAATTTGCCTAAAAATATTCCGTAGGTTAGCATTACTTTTCAGATATCTCATCAGTAGGAAAAAATGACTTTGAAATGGCTCTCGTCCCTGCAAGGCATCATCTAGAACCTTTTCTAGAGAATTCCCTTCTTGCAATTTTACCAAGATTAACTTAATTAAATAAGGATTACCTCCCACTAAGTTCATGACCTTGTTAACATCTGATAACGTCCAATTAATGCCATTAACTTGAGCGAAAGTGAGAACTTGTTCCGCATTAAAATCCGATAAACTAGCCACATAACCTACACCAATTAAGGGAGAGGCATAAAAATCGTAGTTGCTATAAAATTCCGTTGAATGAATAATAATTAAGCGTAGTTTCCGCCAAGGTTGGGAACGTCTTTCATGCCAACTTCTGAGAATACCACAAATTTCATTACCGAGTGTTTCAGTTTCCAAAATTGTATCAAATTTTTCAAAGACAAAAACCAGAGGATTTGCGCTGGGTTGGAGAACATATTCCTCTAAATATCGTCGAGTTTTGTGGGCAGGAGTTCCGGGACGAGACCAAAATTTATCGAGAAGAGATTCGTTAATCTTTAATTCTTGGGTAATGGTACGACAAATCGACAGCAGCAAGTCTTCACAACTAAGGGCAATAGTGGCTTTTTCCTCCTCACAATCAATGATAACTGGTTGATAATTATCTTGTTTGAGATGATGGACTAACCAATTAACTAAACGGGTTTTGCCACTATTATGAGGTGCGCGAATTCTTAGCAACGATTGTTCTTGCTGAAGAACTTTGAGACAATTTTCCTCCAGAGGTGGACGTTTTACATAATCCTTAATATAGGTCTGATAATCCTGTTGTTTTTCCTCATCTAAAGAGGAGAAAATAGCAGCAATTGCGGGAGATTGATGTTTACTTTTGTTTGCCCACTCTTGATCAAAGCTCCTTAGGTTAGTTAAAATATCATGACCCCGTTGCCAAAAAGTAATTTGAAAAGTACGAATTTTCCCTTGATTATTGAGACGATGATCTTCCAAAATACCTAAAAACTTTTCGTTAAGATATTCCGTCAAAGCATCCCGAATTTGCCATAACTCCAGCCTTTGACCACATTTTTCTGTCAGCATTTCTAAAGCATTAAGTTCGGCTTGAATTTTCAATTTTTTCTCATTAATCCAGCTAAATTTAATCGCCAGATTTTCACAATTATCCACCTCGTAGTTAGCAAACTTTAACAGAGCATTAAGCAGATATTTGGTTCTTTGCCTGGGAATATCCCCATAGGTAACTTTTCTAGACATTATCTCAAGTTTAGTAATTAAGGACTTTGCCGGTAATTGAAAAATTTAAGTAATGATTTGGTTACGGAATAAACTTAAAACAGTGAGTTTCCTATCCTCCTTTTTGAGTGCAAGCTTCGCTCCCCTGTTTAACAGCGTGCGCTAAATCCAACCGTTCGAGAAAAATTTGACCTGTCAGTTCGCGAGTTTTCAATTGATGCCATTCAGGTGCAACAAGATTGATTTCAGAGGGGTATTTGGGCAGTGGAAACAGAAATAATCCTTGCCGCTGCCACTGATCCCAATATTCTCTGACTTGCTTACTCGAACGATAGCGGATTTTTCTAGAGGGTACCTCAAAAAATAGATTTACTTCAGCATTGCACCGCCTGAAACCCTGATGAAACCTTTGTTGATTCTCAATTAGTGTGAATATTTTCTCAATAAGTCCAATTTATCGAGGTACTCTAGACAACCTTGACCACATCACATCTCTCAAAAAAATTTTCCGCAAAACCCCGAAGTTCCCCAAGGTTTTTCTCCACCCCCAAGTTACTCAAACTCCAGTCTGGGATAGCAATTGAGGGCAAGAAAAATTAGCCTTTGACTGTGGGTGTACTCACAATGCCATAATCAACCACAACAAGGTTCAGATTTTCTTAATAGTCTTTTTACCCTTGCTATGGCAGCACTTTGACCGATATCTGTCTGGCTATTTTGTGCCGAATTAGACAACTCCACTGGTTGACCGACTATGACTAAAATTGCTGATATTGCCTACGTTACCTATCAACATCCGGATTTAGACCTGTGCGAACGTTTTTTGAGGGATTTTGGCCTGATTACCGCAGTTAAAACCGATACAGCCTTGTATATGCGAGCTAGAGGCAAAAAACAGTTTGTCTATG
Organism: Microcystis sp. M090S1; assembly: GCF_020246295.1. NCBI lineage: Bacteria > Bacillati > Cyanobacteriota > Cyanophyceae > Chroococcales > Microcystaceae > Microcystis > Microcystis sp. M090S1. Next base: position 5,299 of record NZ_JADBTF010000011.1, read on the forward strand.
TCGTAGAATGGGGAAAAGAAGCTAAATTTGTTAGTTTTGCCCTAGAAGCGACATCAGAATCTGTCTTACATGAACTAGCCACTTTAGCCTCCGCTTCGACCGTGGAAACCCTGTTCACCCCCGGCGGTGGTCAGCGCATCAAAATTATTGACCCCAACGGTTTTAACCTAGAATTGGTCTATGGTATCGAGGAAGTGGAACCTTTGCCGATTCCTGAACCCTTGCAATGGAATCACGCTAGTCGCAAAACCCGTTTAGGTCGCACCCAAAGGCCGAAAAAAGAACCCGCACCTATTTTACGTCTAGGTCATCTAGCTATTGATGTCAAAGACTTTGAGGAAAGCTATCACTGGTATCAGCAGACTTTTGGCTTAAAAGCAACAGATTTAATTTATTACGGCCATCCCAGTTTACGAGTCGGGGGTTTTCTTCGTTGTCAACGGGGAGAGGAATGGGTTGATCATCACACCATCGCCATGTTGCAAGGTTCTCACCCCAAAGTCCATCATACTGCCTTCGAGGTGCAAGATTTTGACTCTATTAAAATCGGCCACGATTGGTTACGAGAAAAAGGATGGACTCCTGTGTGGGGTATTGGTCGCCATTTGTTGGGAAGTCAAGTGTTTGACTATTGGCAAGATCCTTTCGGTAGCCTCATTGAACATTTTACCGATGGGGACCTTTTTGAGCAAACCACCGAGCCAGAACTTCACGCGGGTGGGTTAGATATTCTCTATCAATGGGGACCGGCGATTCCCGAAAGTTTTTTAGGTTAAACCGTTGAAAACGTCTCATAAAAGGGTTTAGATGATGAATATTGCTGAAATATTTCAAAAAAGACGCTCTACTCGTAAATTTCGCACCGATGCCATTCCCGAAGAAATTTTAGCCGAAATTTTTCGTTTAGGATTCCAAGCTCCCTCTAGTTATAATTTGCAACCATGGCGATTTATAGTGGTTAGAGAACCAGAAAATAAGGCAAAATTGCGAGAATTCGGCTTTGAACAAGATAAATTAGTCGATGCACCCGTGGTTTTAATCTGTTGTGGCGATCGCCAAGTTAACCATCGTGGTTACATTAATCAAGTAATTGAGTTAGGAAAGCAAGAGGGGACGATTTCCGAAAAACGGGCCAAGTTCATGCACATGGCCATTCCGCCTTTTTTCCAATTTAAACCCTGTTATCAGTCTCCAGAAGCTTGGAGCAACCGACAAGTTATGATTGCGGTTACTTATCTCATGATAGCGGCGCAAAGCTTGGGGGTGGATAGTTGTCCCCTAGAAGGATTTGTGGCTAAACCCTTGCGCGAGTATTTCCAAATTCCCGATACGGTCGATGTCTGTTGTCTGTTAGCCTTGGGATACGCTGATGAACCTTTGAGCGAGTATGGGGGACGTTTTGGGACTCAGAAGCTCTGCTATGGCGAAATTTACGGAGAAACCTTTAATTTAAGCCCAAATCACCCCTAGAGTGACCGTCGCCCCCCGTCACCAGAAACTTTTCCCGGTGCGAGAGGATTAAATCTTTGTCTTCGATTCCATTTAATAATAGGGAGTAAAAAAATGACTCTTTGTTTAGATACTAAGCTTAATTTGTCAGAAATAAGCAGTTTAGTCGATATTATTCGTTATCGCGCCCAATACCAACCCCAAAAAACTGCTTATACCTTTTTAGTCGATGGCGAAACCGAAGAAAAACGCCTTACCTACGGGGAATTATTTCTGGAAGCGCAAGCGATTGCCAATAGTCTCCAATCCATCCTATTACCGGGGGAACGAGTTTTATTAGCATACCCTTCGGGATTAGAGTTTATTACTGGGTTTTTCGGCTGTTTATTAGCAGGAGTAGTGGCAATTCCAGTTAATTTGCCCAAGAAAAACCAAAAGATGGCTCGCTTAACTTCTATTATTAATAATTCGCAAGCAAGCTTACTTTTAAGCACACAATCGGAATTAGACCAATTAAAAAGGCAACTAGACAGAGATATTCCCTTTCTAGCTACGGATAGCTTAATCGGCAAAAGTTTAGCCGAAGACCACCCCACTCAGATAAAAGCAGAGACCTTAGCCTTTTTACAATACACCTCTGGTTCCACGGGGACTCCCAAAGGAGTGATGGTCAATCACGAGAATCTTTTGACCAACCTCCGAGATTTAGATTTAGGTTGGGAACACGATGAAAAGAGCGTTATGGTGACATGGTTGCCAACTTTTCATGATATGGGGCTAATTTATGGCATTTTACTGCCCTTTTATCGAGGATTTCCCTGTTATCTAATGTCCCCAGTTTCCTTTTTACAACGTCCTTTCGGTTGGTTAAATGCCATCAGCAAATACAGGGCCACCCACACTGCCGCCCCTAATTTTGCCTATAAACGTTGTCTTGACAAGATTAAAGAGGAACAGCTGGCGGATTTAGACTTAAGCAGGTGGAAAGTGGCTTTAAATGGGGCAGAAACCGTCAGAATGGAAATTTTGAGCGAATTTGCTCGTAAATTTGCCCCCTGTGGTTTTGAGTTTGCCGCTTTTTGTCCGGGTTATGGTTTAGCCGAGGCCACCTTAAAAGTTGCTGCTGTCAGGAAAAATCAAGTTCCTCAAATCTGCTGGGTTGAAAAAGCCGCTTTAAACCGTCATCAAATCGTTTTTACGGAAAAAAGCCCAAATTCTCAATCCTTAGTCAGTTGTGGACAAACAGAAATCGACACAGAAATTGCCATTGTTAATCCTGAAACCTGTCAACGCTGTCCCTCCCAGCAGGTGGGAGAAATTTGGGTGAAAGGCAAAACCGTTGCCCAGGGCTATTGGCAACATCCCGAAGCTACAGAAAAAACTTTTCAAGCAGTTATCGCCGATACTGGACAGGGTTTTTATTTGCGTACAGGGGATTTAGGTTTTATTCATCAGGGTCAACTATACATTACCGGACGCTTGAAAGACCTGATGATTATTCGCGGCGGTAACTACTATCCCCAGGATATCGAACAGACCGTAGAACAATGCTATCCCGACTTTTGCCCCAGTGGAACTGCCGCCTTTACCGTAGAAATCGAGGCAGAAGAAAAGTTAGTCCTAGTTCAAGAGGTGGAAAGAACGGCAATTCGCCGTTTTAACCAGCAAAAAGCCCTAGAAGCAGTTCGTCGAGCGGTTTTTCAAGAACACGAATTGCAAGTTTATGATATCGCTTTTATCAAACCCGCATCTCTGTCCAAAACTTCTAGCGGCAAAATTCAACGCCACGCTTGCCGTCAACAGTATTTAAACCAGCAACTTCCACTAATTTCATCCCCTATGCCGACGCTAACCCCCCCCCTCAGCAGTCACCAAGCTGCCCCCACAACCGCTAGTCAAGAAAAAACCGAGCAAATCTTGACTTGGTTGCGAGATTACGCCAAAACTCGCATTAATTCCCATCTGATTGATGACCGTCGTTGTGTGCCGCCCTATATTGTCATGGATTTTGGCAATCAAGGACTGATGGGAATGCAGATTCCCGAAGAATACGGGGGAATAGCCCTTAATAATCGCAATTTTTTGCAGGTGATGGAACAATTAGCCGCCATTGATTTAACCCTGGCGACGATGGTGAGTCTTAATAACAGCTTAGGTATCCGTCCGCTGCTCAACTACGGGACTATTTCCCTCAAGCAAGAATTATTACCTCTTTTAGCGACAGGAAGACAATTATCCTCCTTTGGCATGACGGAACCCGAAGCAGGAGCGAATATCGGGGCAATTAGTACCGTTGCAGTGCCGGATGGCCGAGATAAATGGCGAATTCGCGGACTTAAGCGTTGGAATGGTTCTGCTTGGGCCGGAATGATTAATGTTTTTGTCCGTTTGCTTGATTCCGAAGAACCGGGGAATAACGGTTTGACAGGTTTTCTTGTCCGTCAAGGCACCCCCGGTCTGCGTTTGGGACCTGAATCCCTAACTATGGGATTACGGGGAATTATGCAAAATGCCATCTATTTTGAGGATGTTTTAGTCACTAAAGAGCAATTGCTGGGAGAATTGGGCAATGGCACTGAACCCGCCGACGATGCTTTACTTTATGCCCGTTTAGGGATTGGCATGATGGGAGTTGGCGGCATGAAACGCTGTTTACAATTAATGTTACGTTATGCCAGTCGTCGTTCGATCGCTACCGGTAAATTGCTAGAAAGTCCGATTACTTTAGCCCGTTTTGACCATTTAACTGGGGCTACGGTGGCCTTGTCCAGTCTCTTAAAGTGTATCACCACCGCCTTAGACCAAAAAGTTGCCGTTCCCAGGGAAATGGCCGTTATTGCCAAGATTACGGGGGCTGATTACCTCTGGGAAGCGGCCGATAGTCTCGTTCAGATGCTCGGGGGTAGAGGTTACATGGAAACTAATCTTGCCCCGCAAATTCTCCGGGATGCCAGAGTTTTACGAATTGGCGAAGGTCCTAACGAAAGTTTGAAAATCTTTTTGGGCAAAAGTATCACCCATACGGACAAATTAGGCGAATTTCTGACAAAAGTTCTGGAAGCGCCCGAGATTGCCCTGCAACTCCACACCACTGCCCAATCTATTAATCAGCGTTGTCTCCAGTCTAATCTCTGGGGTGATCGTTCTGCCGCCTTAGCTTGGGCTTATTCTTTAATCGGAGAATTGGGTTGTTACGCCGCTTTAGTAGCAACAACAGCGAAAATGGCCCAAATTCACCCCGGGGAAAAGTACAGTCATGCCCTAGCTTGGAGTCAATTGCAGTTTGATTTATCTGTGCAGAAAGCTCTCCGGGGAACACCCGAAGAAAACTTTGCTTCTTCGGTGGCAACTATCCGCGATCGTATCCTCGATTATACTCAATCTATTGATGATATCGAACAACGTCTAGAGGGTTCCGATTATCAACTCGACGAGTTATTGATGTTGGAACCAGAAGCTAAACAGACTCATCCTCAAGCTGAAACTTCTCTGGTCGAAATTGCTAGTCAACCGCGGCAAGACGGAGTAAATAGCCCCTCTAGTCCGAAAAAGTCCCTTCTTAGCCAACAAACTCCCGAAAAGGTGGAAACGTGGTTAGGTAATTGGTTACACCAGAAATTAAAGGTCAATCCAGCCACTATCCAAACCAGCCAGTCTTTTGCTGATTTTGGCTTAGATTCAATTTTTGCCGTGGAATTAGCCCAAGATATTGCCGATTGGTCGGGAATCCCCGTCGAAGCCACCATTGTTTGGAATTATCCCACTATTGATAGTTTGGCAGAATATTTAGCTAACCAGATTAATCAAAGCAATACGGCGGCTGAATCGGCAAATAATCGAGAAAAAAGCGAAATTTTAGCAGTTTTACCCCAAATATCCGAAGAAGAAATCTCTGCCTTCTTTAGTTAATCGCTGGTGGGGATAGGATAGCTAATTTCCCTTGACCTATCCCCCACCTCAGAGTCACGGGGACAATTGTGACTATGCCACTAAATTTTCCCATCCCGACAGTATCAAGGTTTTTCCTGCTTATCCGTGACTTTTTCCCAAGCATAACCTGAGATGAAAGTGACGTGACATAACAAGACAAGAGTTGTTAGGAATATGAATCAACAAAAACAAGCTTTTTTAGAACAATACAAACACCTCGATGCAATGGTCAAAGCGCAAACCGAACCCATCGCTATTGTGGGTATTGGCTGTCGTTTTCCCGCAGGAGTCAATGATTCCGAGAGTTATTGGCAGTTATTGGTTAATGGCATCGATGCAGTAACGGAAATTCCTCTAGAACGTTGGAATATTGCCGATTATTATCACCACGATGCCGATGTTCCGGGGAAAATGTATAGTCGGGAAGGGGCATTTTTAGACAAAGTTGACGAATTTGACCCAGCTTTCTTCGGCATCTCACCTCGGGAAGCCGCCGCCATGGATCCGCAACAACGGTTACTGTTAGAAGTCTGTTGGGAATCCCTAGAAAATGCGGCTATTGCGCCAGAAAGTTTGATTAATAGTCAAACTGGCGTATTTATGGGCATTTTTCGCGATGATTATGCCCAATTATGTTTTCATCAAGGCGTAGTCAATCACATTGATGCTTACAACAGTTTAGGAACCAGTCGCGCTATTGCCGTCGGCAGAATCTCTTATCTATTTGGGTTTCACGGTCCGACTCTGCAAATTGATACGGCCTGCTCCTCCTCCCTCTTGGCAGTACATTTGGCCTGTCAAAGTCTGCGCGGCCAAGAATGCAATCTCGCTTTAGCGGGGGGGGTGAATCTGATGTTAACCCCGGCCACTGCGATTAGTAATTGTAAATTAAAAGCCGTTTCTCCCCAAGGTCGCAGTAAAACCTTTGATGCTTCGGCCGATGGTTATGGTCGGGGCGAAGGTTGCGGTGTCGTGGTTTTAAAACGTCTCAGTGATGCTCTCCGAGATGGCAATCTTATTTTCGCCCAAATTCGCGGTTCGGCTGTCAATCACGATGGAAAAAGTAATGGCTTAACCGCCCCCAATGGTCAGGCACAGGAAGCTTTACTCAGACAAGCCCTCGAAAGAGCGAAAATTCAACCTAAAGATCTGCAATACGTCGAAGTTCACGGTACAGGTACATCTTTAGGAGATCCCATCGAGGTTTTATCCTTAGGGAAAATTTATGGCCGGGGTCATAGCCAAGATAATCCCCTGATTTTGGGAACCGTGAAAACTAATATGGGGCATCTGGAAGGAGCTGCGGGGATTGCGGCGTTAATTAAGACAGTTTTACAGCTACAAAATCAGCAAATCGCCCCTAATCTTCATTTTAAGAACCCTAATCCCTATATTCCCTGGGAAAAACTGCCGGTCAAAATCCCCACCACTCTTACCCCTTGGTTGGTCAGAGAAGGAGTCCGACGGGCTGGAGTGAGCGCTTTTGGGATGAGTGGCACTAACGTCCATTTAATCGTTGAGGAAAGCAATTTTGAGCGGCTTGGTGACGAAAAACCTCATTTAGAACGTCCTTGTCATTTAATTACCCTTTCGGCGAAAAGTGAGCCGGCCTTAAGAGAATTAGCTCAACGCTACTACGATTTTTTCGGTCAAAATTCCCAGACGGTCATGGCAAATGTGGCCTATACCGCTAATACTGGGCGATCGCATTTTGAGCATCGTTTAGCTATTCCCTTTGTGGCTCAAAAACAGCTTGAGCAAGCTTTAAAAGACTTTATTAGGGGTGAAAATCGCTTTTCAGGTCAAAAAAGTCTTTTAACCTCGAAAAAAGCCCCTAAACTGGCTTTTATGTGTACGGGACAGGGTTCACAATATCCCGGAATGGCTAGGGAACTCTACGAAACGCAACCGACTTTTCGCCAAACTTTAGAGAAATGTGACGAAATTTTACGGAGCTATGGGGTGAAATCCTTACTGCAAGTGTTATATGGGGACGAAAAAACCAGTCAGTTGATTAATCAGACTTTTTACAGTCAAATTACCCTATTTTCTCTGGAATATGCCCTCGCTCAACTCTGGTTATCTTGGGGAGTGAAACCCGATGCTCTCATCGGTCATAGTTTAGGGGAATATGTGGCCGCTTGTTTAGCGGGAGTCTTTAGCTTAGAAGACGGTTTGAAGTTAATTGCCCATCGGGGACGCTTAATGCAGACATTACCGAAAAACGGCATAATGGCGGCAATTTTTACCGATTCCGACAGCGTGACCAATCATCTGAGGAAGATTAGGGGCATCTGTACCATTGCTGCGGTCAATAGTCGAGAAAATACGGTCATTTCTGGCGAAACTGAGGCTATTAACCATTTAATCGCTAACTTTAACCAGAGAGGCATTGAAAGTCAGACTTTAGGGGTTTCCCATGCTTTCCATTCTCCCTTAATGACGGGTATGGTGGGGGAATTTGCCAAGATTGCCGAAACTATCACCTATAATTCCCCACGTCTTCCCCTTATTTCTAACTTGACTGGGGATGTTATCGATGCAGAGATAGCAACTTCCCAATATTGGGTTAATCATCTACTGTCTCCCGTAGAGTTTGCCCGGGGTATAGAAAGATTAGGAGAGTTAAATACGGAAATATTCCTAGAAATTGGCGCAAAAACCACATTAATTAACCTAGGTCAGCAAAATCTCCCCGACCGAGGTCTCTGGTTAGCTAGTTTATCCCCAAAACAGTCGAATTGGGAAACCCTACTCCAAAGTTTAGCGACCCTTTATGTAAAAGGGGTCAAAATTGACTGGAATGGATTCGACCTGGATTATTTACGCGAAAAAATCCCCTTACCTACCTATCCCTTCCAAAGAAAACGCTATTGGTTAGATTACATTGATTCTCAGCTAAAAACCCCGACAGCAGCAGCTTTCCACCCTCTCCTACAGCAACCGCTGCATCTATTGGGGTCAAAGGATGTTCACTATCAATCCTCTCTTTCTCCCTGCTATCCCAGCTATCTGCAAGAACATCAAGTTTTTGGCCAGGTAGTTTTCCCGGCCGCAGCCTATCTAGAGATGATTATAGTGGCAGCCGGTCAACAATATCCCAATCAGCAGTTTACTATTGGCCAATTGAGTCTGAATCGACCCTTAATTTTCTCAGAAAACCAGCGTAAAAAGGTACAGTTAAGCTTACTAGCGGGGGGACAATTTCAGATTCTCAGTCTTGGGGAAGGGGAAGTTTCCCTACTGCATCTATCCGGTAATTTAACCAATGAAAACCAGGACTTACCCAGCGGCAATTGGACAGATATCCGGGACCGTTGTCACCAAAAAATCGAAATTGCACAGCATTATCAGGACTGTTTAAGTAAAGGAGTGAACTACGGGGAAAGTTTTCGAGTTATCCAGCAACTTTACCGCAATCAGTCCGAAATTGTCGCAAAAATTCAACTTTCTTCCCATCTACTCTCGCAAGCGGTGGATTACCAGCTACATCCTGTCTTACTTGATGGTTGCTTTCACGCTATGTCGGCACTATTTCCCGCAGGGAATAGCACCTATCTTCCCACTAATATTGACCGATTGACCTTTTCGGGAGTTAAGGACACCTCTATATACTGTCATGGTCGCTTCAGCCATAGCAATTTGCAAAACGGCATCTTAATCGCTGATTTGACTATTTTCAGCGAATCGGGTCAATTAATTAGCCAAATTGACGGATTAACCTTTCAACAGGCCCGGCCAGAAACCCTCTTTTCCCAGACCAACGACCTCAATGATAGTTTATACGAAATTACTTGGCAAGCCACGGACTTGACGGGAATGGATTGGACAGAAACAGGAGATTGGTTAATTTTTGCTGACAAAAAGGGAGTGGGGCAACAATTAGCCGAAAAATTGGTGCAACAAGGGCATAGATGCCAACTTATCACCGAAAACAATCGCCAGACTTGGCAATATCTCCTCAAAAAACCCTATCAAGGTCTAATTTATCTCTGGGGAATCGATGACGACCAAGCTTTAGAAAATAATCAAAACCTAGCCGCCACTCAAGAGCGAATTTGTGGAACTTTGCTGGAAATAGTGCAAGAACTAGGCAAAATAGAGGTTAATTACTCTCCTCGCCTCTATATTGTCACCCAATCGGCTCAATACATTCCTTCTCAGCCCACAGTGATTGCCCTTGCCCAAAGTTCCCTCTGGGGATTAGGACGGACTATTGCCCTAGAATACCCAGAATTGCGCTGTCTGTGTCTAGATGGAGATAAATTTCAGGATAGCCACACCTTAGCCCTAGAGGTGTTCCAATCTTTACAAAGTGCGGAGGAGGAAAATCAAATCGTTTGGCGGCAAGGCCGGAGCTATGTGGCTCGTTTAGGGCGGTTTATCCCGAAATCGTCGCTAAAAAACCGAGAAATTGCCGAAAATGCCACCTATCTTATTACTGGTGGTCTAGGGGCCTTAGGGCAGCAAGTGGCTAATTGGTTAAGGAAAAAAGGAGCAAAATCCCTCGTCTTACTGAGTCGCCGGGGAATAACTCCAGAAACCCAACCAATTATAGACCAATGGCGACAAGAGGGAACCAATGTAGAAGTTTTTGCCGCCGATGTTAGCGACTTTGGCCAAATGCGTCGGGCTTTTGAGATAATCGAGCAACAGTTACCCCCCTTAAAAGGAATTATTCACACGGCCGGGGTGTTAGAGGATGCCAGCTTATCCAAACAGACTTGGGAGAAATTTGAGCGCGTCTTTTCCCCCAAAATACTCGGCGCTTGGAATTTGCATCTCCTCAGTCAAGAAGTTGATTTAGACTGGTTTATTAGTTTTTCCTCGATGGCCTCGGTGTTAGGGTCTTCTGGACAGAGTAATTATGCTAGTGCTAATGCCTTTTTAGATAGTCTAGCCCATTATCGTCAAGCGCAAGGACTGCCGGCCCTGACCGTTAATTGGGGTCCTTGGGCAGAGGGTGGTATGGCCGAAAATTTAGGCGAAAAAGCGAAAAAAAGGCTAATTAAACAGGGTTTTACCCCTCTTGATCCCCAAAAATGTTTGCATCTCCTCGAAACACTACTGACGACTTCTCGGACACAGGTAACTGTCGCTTCTCTCAATTGGAATAGCTTTTTTAACAGTTTCGAGAATCAAAAAATTCCGCCTTTATTACGAGATTTCCAGAGTTTTTCAGCCCCAAAATTAACCCCAGACAATAATTTTATTGATGTCTTAATTACAGTACCAATTGAGGAGCGTTTTGCGGCTTTGACTGCTCATGTTCAAGGGATTGTAGCGGAAATTCTCGCTATTCCGGCTAGAGAATTTACCCAAGTTGACCAAGGTTTTTTTGAGTTGGGAATGGATTCTTTAATGACGGTGGAATTACGCAATCGTTTAGCCAAGGATTTAGGTAAATCTCTGGCGGCAACTATCACTTTTAAATACCCAACAGTGACCAGTTTGGTCGATTATCTGGTAGCTGAAGTTATTGACCTTGACTTTAGTTTAAAACCCTTAGCAATAGGAGCAAATCAAGATACCAATATTGATCCCCTCAACGAAGAAGATTTATCCCTAGAAGAATTGTCCGATTTACTGCTACAGGAGTTAAATTCCTTAAGCTAGAAAAGCATACCTCAAACCCTATCTAAATAACCTGTTTACCATGACACAAATACCTGCCAAAACCGATCAAATGAGCTTAATAAAAGATGCCTTAAATCAAATTAAGGTCTTAAAAACTAAGCTACATACCCTAGAAAAAGCTAAGAATGAACCAATTGCAATTATTGGTATGTCCTGTCGCTTTCCCCAGGGAGCTAATTCACCGGAAACTTTTTGGGAATTATTGCAATCAGGAACCGATGCCATCAGCGAAATTCCGCCGCAACGCTGGAATATTGACAATTATTACGATCCTAAACCCGATGCAAGGGGAAAAGTCTATACCCGTCACGGTGGCTTCTTAAATCAACCGATAGATCAATTTGACGCTGATTTTTTTGGTCTTTCTCCCCGGGAAGTGGCACAAATGGATCCGCAACAGCGATTACTGCTGGAACTAGCCTGGGAAGCTCTGGAAAATGCGGGAATATCACCCTTAAATCGGCGAGGAAGTCAAACGGGGGTATTTATAGGCATGATGACTCAAGATTACTCCCATTTTAGCCATCATCCCGATCTGATTGATGCCTATACGGGAACGGGAAATGCTAAAAGTGTAGCTTCGGGACGTTTATCCTATCTTTTTGGATTTCATGGCCCAACTTTAACGGTTGATACTGCTTGTGCCTCCTCTTTAGTCGCTGTTCATTTAGCCTGCCAAAGTTTACGCAATAACGAGTGTGAAGTTGCCCTAGCCGGGGGAGTCAACCTAATGTTAACTCCCTTCGTTACTATCATGGAATCCCGCGCCCAGATGTTGTCTCCTGACGGTCGTTGTAAAACCTTTGATAGAACAGCAAATGGCTATGTGCGGGGAGAAGGCGGCGGTATTATAGTTTTAAAGTCTTTATCTGCGGCTATTCGGGATAATAACTTGATTTTAGGACTAATTAAAGGTTCGGCCGTTAACCATGGCGGTATGAGTAGCGGTTTAACAGTTCCCAATCAACTTAGTCAAGAACAATTGATTCGTCAAGCTTTAAAAAATGCTCAGGTAAAGCCAGAGGACATTAGCTATATTGAAGCCCATGGAACTGGCACTTCTTTGGGCGATCCCATTGAATTAGGTGCATTATCGACAGTTTTTGCTAAAAATCCCCACCCGGTTTGGGTTGGTTCCGTCAAAACCAATATCGGCCATCTAGAAGCGGCCGCTGGTATTGCCGGACTGATGAAAGTGATTTTATGCTTGCAACATCGACAAATTGCCCCCCATCTCCACTTCCAGCAACCGACACCCCATCTAGACTGGGAAAATCAACCGCTGAAAGTTCCGACTAAAAACCGTGAATGGGTTAGTGAAAATTCTTCTCGTTTAGCTGGAGTTAGTTCTTTTGGCTTAAATGGCACTAATGCCCATATTATTCTCGAAGAATACCCTTACGAACCTCAAACGACTGCGGCACCTGATTCATCGCCCTATCTGTTCACCCTCTCAGCCAAGACCGAATCGGCTTTAATCAAACTAGCTCAAAAATACGCAAATTACCTAGAAAATGCGAAAAATGTTGCTTTAAGCTCAATTTGTGCTACTAGCAATCGCAGTCGCTCCCAATTACCCCATCGTTTCACCTGTATTGTCTCTAGTCACTGCCAACTTCAAGAAAAATTAACCGCTTTTGTTCAAGGTGAACCGAGTTCTTTTCGCCAAAAAAGTGAATTTAGTGGCAAAAATCGGGCAAAAATTGCCTTTCTCTTTCCGGGACAGGGTTCTCAATACCCCGGTATGGGAAGGGAACTATACCAATGTTATCCTCTATTTCGTCAAACACTCGATCGCTGTGCTGAGATTCTCCGTCAATATGGGGACTATTGCCTAACGGAGATTATTGACCAAGAAAATCATCTCAATCAAACTTTTTACAGCCAACCTGCCCTATTTGCTCTCGAATACGCCCTTTTTAAACTCTGGGAATCCTGGGGAATTAGCCCCCATGGGGTTATGGGTCATAGTTTAGGGGAATATGTGGCCGCCTGTGTTGCTGGAGTCTTTAGTTTAGAAGATGCCTTAAAATTAGTCTTCTCTCGGGCTAAATTGATGGATTCTGTGGGAAAAAGTGGTTCAATGGTCGTTATCTCGGCTAGTGAAGCTGAAATTAGTCCCTTAATTGCCCCCTATCAATCTCAGGTAGCTATTGCCGCTATTAATGGTCAGGATAATATTGTCCTGTCCGGTGCTGCAGAGACCATAGAAACCCTGGTAAAACAGCTTCAGGTCAAAAATCTGAAAATTACCCGGTTAAATGTCTCTCAAGCCTTTCATTCCCCTCTGATGGAGGAGATTTTAGACGAGTTCCGACAAATTGCTGAAACCATCACCTATCATCCCCCGCAACGAGCCTTAATTTCTAACCTTAATGGCAAGTTAGTCAATTTTGAGGTCACTACTCCCGATTATTGGTGTCGTCATCTCCGGTCTTCTGTTCGCTTTGCCGATGGGATAAAAACCTTACTGGACAACGGTTATGAGCTATTTGTCGAATGCGGCTCCCATCCCGTTTTATCGGCCATGGGCAGCCTACTGGATAAAAATTATTCTTGTCTTTGGTTGCCCAGTTTGCGTCGTCAAACCTCTGACCGACAACAGATCCTCGAGAGTGTCAGTCAGCTTTATCTGCGGGGATTCGCCCTGAATTGGCAAGAGATAACGGCCAATCAAGACAGTAAACCCTGTATCTTACCGACCTACACCTTTGAAAGAAGTAGTTATTGGCTAAAAACAGGCGACTTGACCGCAGAAGAAGCGCAATTATTGCCTAAATTGTCGAAATATCTCCTAGAAACACCTCCTCAACCGCCAGAAGTTGTCAAAACCACCACTGCATCATCTTCTGGTCATCTAATTACCCTTGACTCTCTTTTGGCCACACCCGCAGAGAAACAGCTTAAACAACTAGAAACCTACATTATCGGTGTTTTAGAACAGATTACCGGTTTATCCATGGTTAAGCTACATAGCAAGCAACCGCTCTCTAGTTTAGGCTTAGATTCTCTCATGTCCAGTCAATTACGACGTCAACTAGAGGAGGATTTAAAAATTATTGTTCCCGTAGAATACCTAGCGGGATTGAGTATTGAGCAGTTTTTACCGCAAATATTCAACTTAATCATCCAAAACTCCCAACCTGCAACTAGCAACAAAACTCCTCTCCCCTCAAAACAGAAAAAACCAATCAAGACGACTAAAGCCGAAAATATCTCTAATGATCCGAAACTTTGGCTAATTCGCAAACAAGCTAATCCTAACGCCCACATTCGTCTATTTTGTTTTCCCTACGCCGGTGGGGGTGCCTCCCTATTCCAAAATTGGCTGAATTACTGCCCCAAGGAAGTGGAATTGTGGGCGATTCAACTACCCGGACGCGAAACGCGTCTTCAGGAAACTGCGATTACATCGCTAAAATCCCTGATTAATCGTCTCATTCCGATTCTGACTCCCTATTTAGACCAACCTTATGCTTTTTTTGGTCATAGCATGGGTTCTTTAATCAGTTTTGAATTAACCAGAGAATTAGCTAAAACTCGGCAAAATCTACCCCAACATTTATTTATGTCTGGATTTCGAGCGCCTCAAATTGTCAATCCCGATTTACCCATTCATCGTCTGGGAGATGAGCAATTTTTAGCAGCTTTAGGTCATTTTCAAGGAACTCCGGAAACTCTCCTCAAAAATCCCGATTTAATGGCGGCTTTTTTACCAATTTTACGAGCAGATTTCAAACTCCTAGAGACCTATTCTTATCAACAAGGTCAACCCTTAAATTGTCCTATTACCGTTTTTGGAGGCGACAACGATGCCAAGGTTTCTGCACCTCAATTACAACAATGGCAACTGCAAACCAATCAAGATTTTGTCCTGCATACCTTACCAGGAGGACATTTCTTTATCAATCAACATACGGAGAAAATTATGAAAATAATTTGCCAAAGTTTACGAGAGTTTCCTGAACAAATGACTGCCTAATTAACCAATTATTCAAGGGAGAAAAATCATGACTTTAGATTACAAAGAGCAATACTGTATTATTGGGGCTGGTGCCGCAGGATTAGCGGCGGCTAGAGCCTTAAGCAAAGCCAAAATTCCCTTTAATGTTATCGAATCTGCTCAGGATGTTGGTGGTATTTGGATTTATGACCGTCCCGATAGTCCAATGTATAAAAATACGCATCTAATTGGCCATAAAACCACACAACCTTTTTCCGATTTTCCCATGCCAAAAGATTACCCAGATTATCCCAATCATCGGTTAGTCTATGAATATCTTCGCAATTATGCCGCTCATTTCAATCTCTATGATTTCATAGAATTTAATCTCAGCGTAGAGAAAGTAAAAAAGGTGGGTAACTTTTGGGATGTCAGCCTTAGCAACCAAGAAACCAGACGATACCGAGGAGTTTTAATCGCTAGTGGTTATCACAATAAACCGAATATTCCTCAATTTACTGGTCATTTTGACGGTGAAATTATCCATGCAAAAGATTATGATAATCCTGCTCAATTAAATGCTAAAAAAGTCCTAGTAGTTGGAGCGGGACAATCAGCCATGGATTTAGTCGTCGAAGCGGCTATCAATGGTAGTAAAACTTTCCATAGTACCCGTCGTGGCTTTCTCTGTATGCCGAAATTTTTATTCGGTTTGCCCCCAGAATGGGTGATGATTAACACGCCAATCATGAATCTAATTCCAGCCCAAGAACACATGAAAATGATGGCTTTATTATCACCAATAGCTCTATTCTTACAAGGAGTTAATCTCAAAAAGCTCAATATTCCTACAGATTGTAAAAGTAACGGTCTAATTATTCCCAACAGTGACCAACAAATCTATCGTTATTATGTGCATGGAGATGTCACCCATAAGCCTAATATTCAACAATTAGACGGAAAGAAAGTTATTTTTGCCGATGGCAGTACAGAAGAAATTGATCTCATTATCTACGCCACTGGTTACAAAATTGAATTTTCTTTTATTGACAAATCAGATTTAAATTGGCAAGAAGGAACCACCCAGCCCAACCTCTATATGAATGTTTTTCACCCAGAGGAAAATAACCTGTTTGTCATCGGAATGGTTCATCCCACTGGCACCCACTGGCGCGTATTTGAAGAACAAAGTAATTTAGTGGCCGCTTATCTACAAGCTCAGGATAAAAAATCCCGGTTTGTCTATAAATTTGAAAAGCTAAAACGTCAAATTAGTGCCAATTTAAGCGCCGACAATAAACACCATAGCGGTACTCACTCCTTAGTGATTGACAAATTGGGTTATATACGCGAAGCCCAAGGATTAGCTCGCCGATTACTGGCTTAAATCTACCACCATAATTCACCCCCTGAAATCCCTCTATCTTAACTCCAATGCCCTACATTATTGAGACAGCTACTGGTTTTCCAGAACATTACTATCCCCAAGAGGTTCTAGAAGTCAATATCAGAAATCATTGTGCTAATCTTCTTCAAGATTATTGCCGAGAAAATCATCTCGACTTCCAGGAACAAACCTTTTTTGATTTAGAACAAATTCATCGTTTTTTCAGTAATGTCAAAATTCAAGGGCGATACTTCACCATTCCCCTAGATGAATTCGATGCGGATAATCCTCCCGGAATCGCCCAACCCTTTCGTCAAATGGTCGATCTAACTATGGATTTAGTAACATCGACAGTAACTAATTTGCTGAAAAAAGCCGCTCTTTCTCCTAAAGAAATCTCCCTAGTTACCTCCGTTACTGTTCTTCCTTCCGTTCCTTCCCTAGAAAGTTTACTCCTCAATCGTCTAGATTTTTCCCTCGATATCAAGCGGCAAGCGTTATCGGGTGTCGGCTGTTTGGGGGGCGCCCAAGGATTAGCCAGAGTAAACGATTATCTGCAAGGACATCCCACCGAAGCAGCGATCTTGTTTACCACCGATCCCTCCTCTGGCCTTTGGCAAGGGTCAATTCATAGCGATTTAACGGAATTATTGGGACAATTACCCGAAGATCCCTCTCAATATAGCAATATCATTATGACCCTTGTGGTAGCGGCTTTATTTGGCGATGGAGTCGGTACTGTGCTCTTAGCGGGAGATGAACATCCCTTAGTCAAGCAAGGTAAAGCAAAACTGAAGATTATCGGCACTCAATCGCTGTTAATGCCCCACACAGAGCATTTAATGGCATTACCTTTAACAGACTACGGTTTTCGCCAAATTCTTCGCCCAGAAGTCTCTGATTACGTCAAGGGTGGGGTGAGAAAAGCGGTGACATCTTTACTGGAAAAAATAGGAGTTTCCCTCGAGGAAATTGTCTGTTGGATGGTGCATCCGGGAGGTCCAAAGATTCTCGATGCAATAGTTGAAGAATTCCAGTTAGAACCGGATATTCTACAGGTTAGTTGGGATATTTTGGCGGAAATTGGCAATATTGCCTCTGCTACTATCCTCTGCATTCTCGATGAAACCCTTTCCCGTCCCCATCCTCCCACGGGTTCCTACGGATTAATAATTTCCATGGGGCCTGGATTTGCTCAAGAAGCCATTTTAGTTCAATTCTAAGGATATTTAAGGATGTTAAGCCAAATAGTTTTCATTGCCCTGATTAGTTACATTATTGTCCAACGAGTGCGCGTTACTCGTCTGAGTAAACAGAATATGGCCAAAGTCTTAGCGGAAGGTGGCAAACTGCATAGTTCTAATTATGTGGGATTCGTCAAGATTTTCCAATCTAGCTGGATGCTTTGCATGATCGGGGAAGTTTATCTGCTCGATCGACCTTTTATTCCAGCATTGGCTTTATTTTCCCTAATTACTACCTTTTTAGCTCAAAAGCTCCGCTATGCCTCCATTGAAGCTTTAGGCGATCGCTGGATTCATCAGGTGGTCACGGTTCCTCAGACACCCGTGATCGACAATGGCATTTATCAATATATCCGTCATCCTAACTGGTGGGCCATGATCACGGAATTAGCGGTGGTTCCCCTGTTTCATACCGCTTATCTGACATCTATAGTCTTTAGTCTCCTGAATGCTTGGTTATTAATCCAACGCATTCCGGCTGAAGAAGAAGCTTTAAGTCAAGACACCAATTATCAAGCAGTTTTCGCCAATACTCCCCGTTTTATTCCTAGTTTTAGCGCAATTTTCTCTCGCAAACAGCAACCGCTTAAAAGTTAATTGCCACGGATAGCAGGGCCGGTTCCCTAGGGCCCTTTAATTACCCCTCATACCTGAATTTCAAGGAGAAAAAAAATACTATGGACTCTCTAATTGTTTCCGAAAATATTATTAGCGACAATTTAACTGACGCTCTACAAGAATGGGAAACTTTATTAGGCTCCGAATATGTCAGCACCGATAACAAAAAACGCCTAGAAGCCGAGACCGCTACCTACGAAACCCATGCTAAAATCCCGGCAATTATTCGCCCAGGTAATCGTCAAGAAGTCCAAGAATCTCTAAAAATTGCTAATCGCTATCAAACCCCTGTCTATCCTATTAGTACAGGTAAAAATTGGGGTTATGGTTCGCGAGTTCCTAGCCGCACCGGTTCGGTTTTAATGGATTTGAGTCGATTAAATCAGATTTTGGATTACAATGAAACCCTAGCTTATGTAACTATTGAAGCGGGTGTTACTCAGCGACAACTCTACGATTTTTTGCAGAAAAATGGCAATAAATTATTAATGAGTGTCACCGGTTCGACTCCTGATTCTAGTATTATTGGCAATATTCTCGAACGAGGTGAAGCCAAAGGACCTTTGGGCGATCGCTTTAATCATGTCTGTGGAATGGAAGTAGTTTTGCCCACCGGTGAATGTGTTCATACGGGATTTAATCGCTTTGAAAATTCCCAAATAGGGGCGGTCAATCGTTGGGGAGTCGGTCCCTATTTTGATGGAATTTTTACCCAATCTAACCTAGGAATCGTCACCAAAATGACTTTTTGGTTAACGCCCTATCCTGAATATTTTCAGGCTTTTTTCTATAGCATCGATCAAGAAAATAAATTAGAGTTATTGATCGATAAACTACGTCAACTGAAAATGGCAGGGGTAATTAAAACGACCTTCCACATTAATAATAACTACCGAATGTTGTCCATTCAACAACAATATCCCTGGCAGGAATGCCAAGAAAAAACTCCTTTACCCCCCGATTTATTAGAACAATTAAGTCATCAATGGGGCGGCGGTGTTTGGATAGGAGAAGGAGCTTTATATTCGGCTTCACCAGAACAGGGAAAAGTCGAAAGAAACCTAATTGAAAAAGCCTTGAAAGGAATTGTCAATAAACTTATGTTTTTTGATGAAAATAAGTTCAAAATGGCCAGCAAAATGAGTCCCATTTTTAAAGTATTTACTGGTGTGGAAATTAAGGACAAGGTGGATTTAATTTATCACAAAAATCCCCAACGAGGAATGATTACCGAAAAAGTGCTGAAGATGGCCTATTGGCGCAAAAAAACGCCCCCCACCGATAGGTTGAATTTAGACCTGGATGCCTGTGGCATGATTTGGTGTGTTCCCGCTGTTCCTTTTCTGGGAAATCATCTCAGAAATGCTCTCAATATTATCAGCAGCATCGCTAAAAAATATGGTTATGAACCTAATATCGGCATTAACTGTATTACCGAGCGCAATATCAACATCAATGCTGCCATTTTTTATGATCGATTGCTAGAAGGAGAAGACCAAAAAGCCTTAAATTGTCACGATGAAATGTTGGCAGAATTGATCAATAAAGGCTATTATCCCTACCGTCTTAGTACCCACTCTATGAATAGTTTACCCGTAGCCCAAGACGATTATAGTTGCTTAATCCAGAAAATTAAAGACAGCTTGGATCCCAATCACATTCTCTCACCCGGTCGCTACGAATTTCTTTAAATAAGCCTAACAATCTATTGCTAACTACCCATCTCTCCCCCAATTCTAATGACTTCTAGCACTTCTAGCAAATGGCAACATCTCCGAATAGATTATCTTCCTTATATCACCGGTTGGTTTGGTAACTTTATCGTTAATAATGCCCTTCTAACCATGCTAATCTATCGCTACGACCCCGGCATTCCCAATGACTATAACTTATCCATTTTATTGCCCTCTGCTTTAGTGGGGATAGCGATAATGATTAGCCGTATTGCTGGGGCTTTTGTGCAGCCAGTAGTCGGTTATTTTTCCGATCGCTTTTGGAGTCCTTGGGGCAAAAGAAGACCATTCATACTGGCCAGTTTACTCCCTTTAATTGGTGGTTTTATCCTGTTGTTTAATCCCCCTAATAACTTAAATCAAACCACTTACTTCATTTATTTAGTCACCATGCTTTGGGTGTTTTATGTGGGTATGGCATCCTACCATGTTCCCTATTTAGCCTGGTTGCCCACTCTCGCTAAAAGCCCAGAAGGAAGGGTTAAATTATCAACTCAAATCGGAATTTTTGGTTTAGTTGGTGCCACCATTGGTGGGATTATTGCCCCTTGGTTAACTGATAGCTATGGCTTTCAGGGGATGGGTATTGCTATTAGTCTTATTGGGGTAATTACCCTAGCTATGCCCTTGCTAGAAAAAGAAGAATATACTCCTTCTAAGGGGAAATATCCTAACTTTAAAACCACCTTAACGGCGGCTTTTACCAATCGGACTTTTTGTATCTATATGATCACCATGATTTTGGCGTGGATGGTGATTAGCATTATCTCGGTGATTCCGACTTTTTTAGTAATTGCTCTCCTCAAACGAGAGGTAAGTTTTGCCGCCGTGATTAATACTATTATCGTCGGTAGTGCCTTGGCTGGATTTACCTTGGTTTTACCCTTAGCGCAAAAATATGGCAAAAAACTGGTTTTTCAAGGTTCTTTAATCTGGGTTGGCTTGGGTATGATTGCCATGGCCTGTGGTCGCTTTTGGTGGCAAGATTCTTTGATTCCTTGGTTAATCCTTTCAATCATCGCTAATTTAGCCCTAGCCAGCTTTTTTAGTCTGCCGAATGCCATGTTATCGGACATTATCGATCAAGATGCGGAGCAACAGGGAATGGGACGAGAAGCAATATTTTTTGGAACTAGGGGGCTACTAATTCAATTTAGCCAAGGTGCGGGGTCTTTTCTAACAGGATTAATCCTTTCTTTCGGGAAAACTCCTGATAACCCCTGGGGGGTACAAATTGCCTTTTTGTCCGCCGGTATATTATCCCTAGCAGCGGCTTTTTTCCTCCGGTCTTATGCCATAAAAAAATAGTTCTTTCCTCGCTAATCTGTTATTACTTTTCACTAAACACTACTAATTTGGAACTGGATTATGAATTCCCCCAATCCTGTCACTAAACAGCAAGAAACTGCCATCAAAAAACTGCGATTGCCCTGGCGATTAATTATTACTGGTATCCTAGCGGCCACCTCGGTTTTTGCCTATCCTACCCTGCGTAATGTCCTCTTAGAAGACACCTCTGAATCCACCACCTCAAAAGAAACCGCTTCGTTAGCAATCGATAAGAGCAAGACGGCAGCCTTACCGGTGCGAACCTTAACTTTAAGTCCTGTCACCCATCACCAAGAACCGCGCCGTTATACGGGTAATATTGTGGCTAAACGGACAAGTGAACTAGGATTTGAGCGTTCGGGACAATTAATTAGTTTATTGGTTCAAGAGGGTCAAGAGGTACGCCGAGGTACTTTAATTGCTACTCTGGATACACGCAATTTAGAAGCACAAAAACAAGAACTCATCGCCCAGCGATCGCAAGCCACGGCTAAACTGCAAGAATTACAAGCTGGTTCCAGGAAAGAAAGTATCGCCGCAGCCCAAGCAAAAGTCCGCGATCTCAGGGAACAATTAGCTTTAGCCCAATCTAAATACCAAAGACGGCTAGGATTGTATCAAGAAGGGGCAATTACCAGAGAACAACTCGAAGAAGTGCAAACAGATGTTAATGCACAACAAGCGAGAATTGATGAAGCCCAAAGTCAATTAGATGAACTCAAGGCCGGTACTCGTCCCGAATTGATTTCTCTGCAAAAAGCCGTTATTGACCAATTTGATGCCCAACTGAAGAATATTAAATTAGAGATTGAGAAAAGCCAACTTCAAGCCCCCTACGATGGCACTATTGCCCTCCTTCACGTCAATATTGGCACTGTTGTTTCTGCAAGTAATCCGATCGTTCGTTTAGTGGAAAGTAATAAACTGGAAGCGCGTATAGGGGTTCCCATTGACCAGTCCGAAAACTTACCAATTGGCAGTAAACATCGTTTAAAAATTGGTAACAAAATAGTAACAGGACAAGTCACTTCAACCTTGCCCCAAATTGATCCAACTACCCGTACCGCCACGGTTATTTTAAGTTTAAATCAGACTCAGGGCCTGATTCCGGGGCAAGTGGTCAGCCTAGAATTATCTCAATCAGTTCCACAATCGGGCTATTGGTTGCCCACAGAAGCTTTAGTACAAGGCACGAGAGGATTATGGTCTTCCTATGTTCTAGGAGAAGCTAATCCCGATAATCCTCGACAGTTTACCGTCAAACGCCAAGATTTAGAAGTTCTAGCGATTCAAGGCGATCGCTTGTTGGTGCGCGGGACTCTCACCTCCGGTGATCGAGTGATCGTCGAAGGGGTTCACCGCATCGTACCCGGGCAAATGGTGGAAATTTGGTAGTCAGTGGTCATTAATCAGCTTTATTATCCCTAATAATCTCCAATGAATAACTTATTTGAACGTAAACCTAGATTACTAATTCTGACCTTAATTCTGATTATTGTCTGGGGATTGTCTTCCTTTCAAATTTTGCCGCGCATGGAAGATCCCGAAACAATTAATCGAGGTGCCACCATTACCACCAATTTACCCGGTGCCAGTCCTTATCGGGTCGAATCCCTAGTGACCGAAAAAATTGAACAATCTCTCTCTAGCATCAAAGAAATTAGCCTGATTGAGTCCTCCTCAGAATTAGGGCGTTCCACGGTCAATATTGAACTTAAAGATGAAGTGACTGATGTGGATCCCGTCTGGTCACGCATTCGCGATCGGATTACCGATGTCATCCCGGAACTACCCCCAGAAGCCCAAAGACCCTTATACGAAGAAGGATATAGTAAAGCCTTTAGTTTATTGACTGCCATCCTTTGGGATCTAGATACCGCTCCTAATTACGCTATTTTACGCCGACTTGGCCAAGAACTGTTCGATGAATTAGAAGCCCTTTGGGGAACCGAAAGGGTCGAGTTAGTCGGGGTTCCGGCCGAGGAAATTTTAGTCGAAATCGATCCGGTGAAATTATCCTCCCTGGGCCTAACCGCCGTCGAAGTTGCCCAACAAATTCAAACCAGTGATGCCAAGGTCGCCGCCGGACAACTTCGCAGTAATCGCAATAATTTATTATTGGAAGTCGATACCAGTTTAGAATCACTCTCTCGGATTCGAGCAATTCCGATTCGTTACAGTAATGAGGGACAATTTACCCGTTTAGGAGATATCGCTCTAGTTACCAAGGGAATTCAAGAACCACCACCAGAACTAACCATTATTAACGGTAAACCCGCTATTGTGGTGGCCGCTATGATGGAATCGGGGCAACGCATAGACGAATGGACAGCGGCGGCCCAGGCCAAGTTAGACCTGTTTCGACCCTCTCTCCCCCAAGGTGTGAGCCTCAAGATAATTTTTGCCCAAAATCGTTATGTGGCTAACCGACTCGATGGATTATTCAGCAACATGATCCTAGGGTTACTCTGTGTCATGGGGACAGCTTTTGTGATGATGGGATGGCAGTCCGCCTTGGTGGTAAGTTTATCCTTGCCTTTATCGATCCTGATGGTCTTTGCCGGTATGAATCTCTGGCAAATCCCCCTACATCAAATGTCGGTGACAGGAATTGTTATTGCTTTGGGACTTTTGATCGATAACGCTATTGTGATTGTCGATGAACTGCAAAAAGGACTACGGACCGGAATAGCTCACGAACATATTGTTGCTGAAACCGTTAAACAGTTAGGGATTCCCCTCTTAGCTTCTACCCTAACCACGATTTTGTCTTTTATGCCGATCGCTCTTTTGCCAGGAGGCACTGGCGAATTCGTGCGTACTATCGCCCAAACAGTGATCTTAGCCTTGGTTAGTTCTCTAATTTTGTCCCTAACGATTATTCCTGTCCTCAGTTTACGTTTATATCAACTGACTCATCGATCGCACCAGACAAAAACCCATTGGTGGGATACGGGAATTAATTTACCGCTCCTAACGGGGTTGTATCGCCAAATTTTGAAGTTAATTCTCTATTTTCCGGTATTAGGTCTGGTTATTGGCTTGATTGTCCCAATTACTGGCTTTGTTGTCGCTGGCACTCTCCCGGAAGAATTCTTTCCGCCGGCAGAACGAGATCAGTTAACCCTAGAAATCGAACTGGCCCCCACCACAGCCCTAGAAGTAACTCAGGTAAAAGTGGCTCAAGCTGCAAAAATACTGCTAGATCATCGAGAAATTGGGGAAGTTCACTGGTTTTTAGGGCGTAATGCTCCCCCCTTCTACTATAATCTCTCCGATGGCATTAAAGACTCTCCTAATTTTGCCCAAGCATTGATTCAACTTCGGCAAGTTTCTGATGAACCCCAATTGATCGAAACCTTACAAAAACAATTAAGTCAAGCTCTACCGATGGCTAGGGTATTAGTTAGCCCCCTAGAACAGGGTCCACCGGTGGGCGCCCCGATCGAAATTAGGGTTTATGGCTCAGAATTGGAGATGTTAAGGAAAATTGGCGAGTCCTTACGGGAAGAACTGGCAAAAATACCCGAAATAACCTATTCTGTTGCTGATTTAAGTGAAATTCAAGCTAAATTAGCCTTAAAAATTAATGAAGAAAAAGCTCGACTGATTGGTTTGGATAATGCGGCGATCGCCAGCCAATTGGATAACCTTTTAGAAGGTTCTGTGGGTGGCTCGATTTTAGAAGCAACGGAAGAATTACCCGTACGAGTCCGAGTCGGTAATCGCGATCGCGAGCAACTGCCACAAATTGCCTCTTTAAATATTCTCGGTAACTCCGCCACTGCTGAACGGGCGAATATTTCCCTTTCCTCCGTGGCAGAATTTGATTTTCTCCCCGAATTAGCCACGATTCCTCGACGAAATGGCAAGCGAATTAATACGGTGAAGGCCTATGTTCAAGCTGATGCGATCGCTGCAACGGTTTTAGACGAATTTCGCCAAAACTTAGAATCGGGCAAATTTTCCCTTCCGTCAGGGTATCGGCTCGAATTTGGCGGAGAGGAAGAAGAAAGAGATACAGCTGTGGCTAATCTAATTGCTAGTGTGGGAGTCTTGGCGATTCTAATGCTATCAACCCTTGTTCTTTCTTTTAACTCCTTCCGTCTTGCTGCCCTAGTTACTGTCGTCGGTATTAGTTCAATTGGACTAGCCTTATTTTCCCTCTGGTTATTTGAATATCCCCTAGGATTCATGTCGATTTTAGGCACTATCGGCTTAGTTGGGGTTTCCGTTAATGATTCTATTGTCGTGGTAGCGGCTTTACAAGCTTTACCCCCCCATCTTCAACGCCAACGAAAGGCAATCCGGGAAGTGGTCATTGCTTCCACCCGTCACATTCTCACCACTACCTTAACCACCGTGACGGGATTTGTGCCATTATTTCTCTACGGCGGCGCTTTTTGGGAACCCCTCGCTCTCTGTATTTCCATTGGGGTGATCGGAACCACCCTAAGCGCACTGGTATTTGTCCCGTCGGGATGGTACTATCTCGCTCAAGCCCAAAAGGTTTCCCCTCTGTCTGTTTCTGAGTAGCTTGATTAAATACCACTTTTGTAGAGACGTTGCTAGACAACGTCTCTATTGATTTGGGTAAAAATACCCTGAAAGTCCTCTCGGCTCCACCGCCCTGATCCGAGAAAATAGGGAGAATTGACTGGGTTAAATAGGGCTTGCTGAATAATGGTAAAACCCTTTTAAAATAAGACTTTTGACCTGTTAAAATCCGATGTTAGTGCAAGAATATAGGATTAAGACCTTCAAAAACCTGGCATTATCCTTATTATAGTACATAAATTGGTACAAACAAGAGAGGGCAACAAAGCCTGAAACTCCCGACGACCGGCTACTGACGACCGGCTACTGACTCCTAACCCCACCAACAAACTTTTTGCCGCAAGCCCTAAATATAATCGAGTTTAAACAATAGATAAGTTTTTTAACAAGAGTAGTTTCAGATACTAATTACCCGATGGACTGGGGTAGAATTGGAAAAACCAGTCAAACTGTTTTAGCCAAGCTACTTAACTATGATGAAAATTAACTTGCTGTTCGGGTTATCTTCCCTTAAAAAATCGATAAAAAACTTTACATAAACTCAAAGGAGAGCCTCGTAAATTTCTCATCTAAAAGCGGAGTTAGTTATCAGACGAAGTTTTTGGGTGCTTGTGTTGATTACTTCTTAACCACCATCTTAAAGTAGAAGAAGGGAGATGAAAGTTAATCAGTTACTAAGACTCTACGAACAAGGAGAGCGGGATTTTTTAGCCATTGACTTGATGAGTCTAGACCTACAACAAGTGACTCTGATCGCTGTCAATTTTGCAGCGGCCAATTTGTGCGGAACTAATTTGAGTCGCTCTTTTCTGACTAAATCAAATCTGCGGGGAGCGAGTTTGAATTGGGCGAATTTAACCTATGCCAAATTAAGTCAAGCGCAATTAGTAGAAGCGGACTTAACCAAAGCCAATCTCACCGGGGCCTTTATGGTACAGGCAAACCTGCGTAACTCGCGATTAAGTGGGGCGGATCTTTCCCGTGCTAATCTCCGGGGGGCGAATTTATGCGGGGCGAATTTATGCGGGGCGAATTTATACTTAGTTAATCTCTTGGAGGCAACCCTAGATAAAGTCAATCTCAATTGGGCTAATTTGCAAGAGGCGCGGTTAAGTGGCGCTAAATGTCGTCAGATTTCCGCAAGGGAAGCCAATTTTAGCGGCTCTTTTCTTAAAGAGGTGGACTTTCAGGGGGCTAATTTAGAAAGGGCTAATTTTAGCGAGGCACGTCTGACGGGTAGTGATTTACGCGGGGCCAATTTAGCGGGTGCTAATCTAGCGGGAGCGCGTTTACAAGAGGTAAATCTACAGGGAGCGGACTTGAGGGGTGCTAACTTGACGGGGACTTGTTTTGAGAGCGTCACCGGTTGGACAGAAACCGCCCAAGAAGATGATATTTTTCCCCTAGACTGGTTTCAGCCCCGTTTTGCCACTTAAAAGTCAATATATCTGCCGAAAGCCCCTCCTTTTCCTATCGATTAACGATTAGCTGGAGTGGTTAATCTTTGGTTAGGAATGGGGATTGGGGGAGCATTATTCGGCTCGTCCTCGAAGGGTAAAGCAGCAGGAGGAGGAGGAGTGGTAGCACTGGGAGATGGTGCTGGAGATGGCGTGGGATTAACGGCAGCGGGGGGACTTTTCGGGGTGACGACGGGTGCGGGAGAGCTAAAACCGAGGAGAGCTTTGCCAAAGGGAAAAACATTAGCCCAGCGTTGAATATTGGGATGGCCAAACCAATCTTGACGGGATACCTTCACCGAGAGGAGAGGTGCGATCGCCCCTGATTTTTCGGCCGTTATCAATAAATCAATTTTATTAAGACCCTGTTGTTGATTAAAACGACTGATGATAGTTTTCTCTGCTAATTGCGATGCTCTAGTCAATAATCCTTCGTAGGATTCTCCCCGTTTAACTGTGATGGGAAGATTAACAGTGGATTGAGCAAAAACCACATCAACGGCAATAATTCCCGTCAGCAGCGTTAAAACAGTAATAGACTTGTACATAGGACAGACAGTTAAACAGGCACTCCCTCGCTAGGGTCGGGATCTTCCCTGTTAGAGTTCCCCGATCGCTTTCTTAAATTACCACGATCGATCTCTGGCCACAATTGAAAATTTTCCGGTAGCAAAATCGTCCTTGGCTCCTAGCAATAGGCAATAGGGGAATAATTAGGGCTGGCTGAATAAATCTAAAAACTTTGTTGGATAATATCTTTAGGCTTTTTTGAAATCAAAAAGTGCCAGCCATTGGAGTGATCAGGGGGGAAAATTCAGGTACTTTTTCCCTGAACATTGGGTAATTGACCACCTGAAAATGGCTAAAACCCCACACCCGACACCCCACCCCCCACGAAAAACTGTTTCAGCATAACCTAATTATATTTGGCTATATCGACCAGAGGGTTTTAATTATGACACAAACTAGCGAAACCGTTACCTATTCTCTCGAATCTGTCCTGACAAGGATCGAGAGTAAAATCGACAATCTCCAAAGAGATGTTAATCAGAAAATTGACTCTCTCCAAAGAGATATGGATCAAAAATTTGACAATCTCCAAAGAGATATGGATCAAAAATTTGACAATCTCCAAAGAGATATGGATCAAAAATTTGACAGTCTCCAAAAAGATGTTAATCAAAAATTTGACAGTCTCCAAAAAGATGTTAATCAAAAATTTGACAGTCTCCAAAAAGATGTTAATCAAAAATTTGACAGTCTCCAAAAAGATGTTAATGATTTAAAGGTGGAAGTCACAGAAATCAAAGGAGATATTAAAACTCTTGATCAGAAAGTCGAAACAATGGATAAACGACTGGAAAAAGTCGAAGATAGTTATGCAATCCTAGTTAAAGATATTGCGGACTTGAAAGGGTTTAAATCTCTGATTATCCCCATGATTGTAGCTTTTTTAAGTGCCGTGGTAACTTTGGGATTGCGCGGCTTTTTTCTTGGCAACAAACCTTAATTTTTTATTTCAAGAAAGTAGTTATTTTCAAGAGGTTTTTAATGATGACACAAACTAGCGAAACCGTTACCTATTCTCTCGAATCTGTCCTGAAAGAAATTAAAGATAGCATTAAAGAGGTTAATCAGAAAATTGACTCTCTCCAAAGAGATGTTAATCAAAAATTTGACAGTCTCCAAAAAGATGTTAATGATTTAAAGGTGGAAGTCACAGAAATCAAAGGAGATATTAAAATTCTTGATCAGAAAGTCGAAACAATGGATAAACGACTGGAAAAAGTCGAAGATAGTTATGCAATCCTAGTTAAAGATATTGCGGACTTGAAAGGGTTTAAATCTCTGATTATCCCCATGGTTGTAGCTTTTTTAAGTGCCGTGGTAACTTTGGGATTGCGCGGCTTTTTTCTTGGCAATAAACCTTAAATATATCAGGGGATATTTTAATCATCAAGTTTATTTTGTACTCTACCAATAAAATCCATGAGTTTTTGTATTAATCCTCATTGTCCTAAACCGAAAAGTATCACGGAGAGTCGTTACTGTCAATCCTGTGGTTCCGACTTGCTTTTAAATGGTAAATATCGAGTCACAAATTTATTGAGTGCCAAAGGTGGATTTGGTAATACCTATGAAGTGATAGATGAACATAAAATACCCAAAGTATTAAAAGTTCTTACCTACGATTCCAGTAAAGCTATTGATTTATTTCAACAGGAAGCCAATCTTTTAAAACAATTAAATCACCCCGGTATTCCCAAAGGAGAAAACTATTTTATTTATCATCCCCGGGAGAGTCAAACTGCTTTACACTGTTTAGTTATGGAGAAAATTGCTGGTATTGACTTAGAAGAATATCAAAAACAAAGAGGATTTAAACCGATTGATTATAATCTCGCTTGTGATTGGTTAACTCAGTTAGCTAATATTCTCTACGAAGTTCATAAACATAAATTCTATCATCGTGATATCAAACCCTCTAATATTATCTTAAAACCCGATGGTCAATTAGTTTTAATTGATTTTGGAGCGGCGCGACAAGTCACTAAAACCGTCCTAGCAGGAGGCAAAAATACAGGAATTTATACCCCCGGATATGCTCCTCCCGAACAATCTCGCGGTCACTCTGTCCCCCAGTCAGACTTTTATGCTTTGGGCAAAACTTTCGTCTTTTTGTTAACCGGTAAAGAACCCAGTGACCCGAAAATTTATAATATTAATACCAATGAATTTAACTGGCGTAAATATACCCCAAATATCCCTTCTCGATTAGCAGATTTTATCGATAATTTAATGGCAGAAAAACCTATTGATCGACCTAAAGACACCAAAACTTTGCTAAAAATTATTACTGATATTAAAGCCAATCCCCATCAAACTAAAAAAACTAAAAAAACTAAAAAAACTAAAAATTCTTCTCTTGAAAAACCTAAAATTATTCCTATTCCCAATCCTGCACTTATTTCTTTACTCGCTGCAATTTCTCCCAGTTATGCCGGGTTTTGGCTCCGTTTAAAAGCCTCTTTAATTGATTCTTTTATCGTTCTTATTATCGCCGCTTTATTAGGTGGTTATATCTGTTTTCGCTTACAACAATGGTCAACTTTTCAAGATTTAAACCTTGATTTTGATATAGCCAAAGAAATCTGGGTTTACTACGCAGCAGGATTAAGTGCAGCTGGAACAACAATTTTTGGTTTTGCTTTATTTATAGCAGCAATTATCTATAATATTCAAGCCAAAATTAACTTTACTCACGAGCATATTGCCATCCTGACTGCTCTCGGTTTAGGAATAGTTATTAAATGGTTATATTATGTTTTCTTAGAATATCTTTTTAAAGCCACTATTGGTAAAATGTTTTTTGATTTATCCGTCACCGATAGCGAAGGAAGACGCATATCTTTTGCGAGAGCCAATCGCCGCTACTTACTAAAATTTATCTCCACTGCTCCCTTATATTTGGGCTTTTTACTGGCAGCCTGGACAAAGAAAAAACGCGCCCTTCATGACATGATTTCCGGTACACAAATCCGCAAAAAAAGTAACCAGAACCTAGAAAAGTAGGGAGATGGGAGCAGGACGATAGGATAAAATCAACTACAATAGGGACAAGATATTCCTGCTTGGTAATTGGGGGATTGTTTATCTTTTTCATCGATGGGATGACCGCAAGCGGGACACATTTCATAATGTCCTACCTCTAAATTAGCTGTTAGGGCCACTCTTTGATCGAAAACAAAACATTCTCCTTGCCAAAGACTCTGATCGGGACTAACTTCTTCTAAGTATTTCAAAATACCTCCCTCTAGCTGATAAACTTGAGAAAAGCCTTGATTTAATAAAAAAGCTGCCGCCTTTTCACAGCGAATTCCCCCCGTACAAAAAAGAGCTATTTTTTTATCGTTAATACTATCAAAATTGTCGTGAATATACTCAGGAAATTGGCGAAAATGCTGGATTTCTGGGTTAAGCGCTCCCGCAAAAGTACCGAGCGCCACTTCATAATTATTACGAGTATCGATAACTACCACGTCCGGCTCTTTCAGCAATTGGTTCCACTCTTCAGTTTTGAGATGAATTCCTGTTTTTTCGAGAGGGTTAGCCTTGGGTTGACCAAAAGTCACAATTTCCTTTTTTAAGCGAATTTTTAAGCGTTGAAAGGGCAAATAATCGCAAACAGACTCTTTCACCTCTAGATTAGCTAAACGAGTATCGGTTTTTAACCAACTAATCACCTCTGCGATCGCTTGACTGTTCCCGGCGATCGTTGCATTAATCCCCTCGGCTGCCAGAAGAATAGTTCCTTTAATTCCTCTTTCTTGGCAGTATTTTTGTATTTCTGGCTGTTTTTGACGATAATCTGACAAAGCCACAAACTGGTAAAAAGTGGCGACTAGATAAGACATGGCAGGCAAGGGAAAAATTAACTTGTAATATTTTTCACTATAGGTTATGATAACGAAAGTGTCCTAAAAACCAGATCGGGGGTTTAGCTCAGTTGGTAGAGCGCCTGCTTTGCAAGCAGGATGTCAGCGGTTCGAGTCCGCTAACCTCCATAGCATCTCCCCCATAGTCCTGACTGATTCACTTTTGCTTGGTGATTAGCTCAAGTCTTTTTGGGGAGACAATTAGCTAGGGTTGCCGAAAAAGTTTTTCCTGGGGGCAGGGTGTAGGGTTTAGGGTTTAGAGGGAGTCGTCTTGGAGTCTCCCCAAAACGAAAACTTCGTACCTCACCATTAAGATAACTGCTATCAATGATGTCTCGTACCTATCAAGCTACTGGAATCAATCTGCAAGGAATGGCCTTCGGAGAGGCCGATCGCCTCTTAACTATTTTGACCGCCGAATATGGTTTAATTAGAGCCATCGCTCCCGGTGCGCGCAAGTATAAATCTTCCCTGCGGGGTAGAAGTGAACTATTTGTGGTCAATAATCTGTTAATAGTCGCAGGAAAATCCCTAGATAAGGTCGTTCAAGCCGAAACTATCGAATCTTATCCCAAATTAAGTCAAAATCTCGCCAAACTCACCGTTAGCCAATACCTCTGCGAACTGGTTTTGGCGATCGCTCTGAGCGAACAACCCCAGAGGGAATTATACGAATTAATCTGCAGCCATCTGGCCAGAATTGAAGTCCTCGACGAAAATCAATACATACTTCCCTACCTTTGTCAAGCAATTTTTCATTTCTTAATAATTGCCGGTTTAGTGCCGCAAGTCCATAACTGCCTGTTGACGGGAAAAGCTTTAATTGGGAACAATTGCCTAGGATTTAGTTTCGAGGCAGGGGGAATAATAGATCTAGCTGCCCTAACAGAAACAATCAACCCGCCCAAAATCGATAGTAAACTGACGTTGCAAGAACTGCAATTACTGCAATGCTTAGGAAAACCCGATTTTCCCCCAGAAGAAAACCTTACCTCAGAACTAGCTTGGATTAACCTCGATCGCCTGCTGCGCCGCTATACTCAATATCATCTGGGAAAAACTTTTCGCTCCTCGGCATTAGTTGAGGGTTTATCTCCCTTAGAATTTTAAACAGATAGCAAAAATCATCATAATGCAACTGTTTGACTCAGAAACTGACGACGCTACGTCTAGCGACTCCTCCACTCCTGTTTTTAATTCTTCCGATTCCTCACCGAGGCAATCCGACGCAGAAACCATGAACCGCTTGCCTAAACGTGCGCCCAAATCCAATCCTAGTCAGGGTTTTGCCCCAGTGCTAAAAAACCCGCGCTTTCTCACTCTCTGGGCGGGGGGAATTTTTTCCCAATTAGCGGATAAATTCTATTTAGTCCTGATGATCTCCCTAATTGCCACCCATTACCAAGAAGCCGATCAGTCGATTAGTGGCTGGGTATCGGCGATAATGATTGCTAATACAATTCCGGCGGTGTTAGTGGGTTCGGTGGCGGGTGTATATGTTGATAGATGGTTAAAAAAACAAGTTTTAGTTATTTCTAACCTTTTACGCGGGGCTTTTGTCCTCCTCATTCCCCTATTATTATGGTTAGTGCGCGAGCAAACTTTAGCCGTTCCCCTCGGTTGGCTGCCGGAAGGTTTAAGAAATTGGCATTACCGGCTACAAGGAGAATTTAATTTACCCTTCGGTTTTTTCCTGTTGTTAGTCATTACTTTTCTTGTCTCCACCTTAACCCAATTTTTTGCCCCCGCCGAACAATCTACCCTGCCATTGGTGGTAAAACGTCGTCATCTTCTACCCGCTAATTCCCTCAACACTTTAACCACCATGGCGGTATTAATTATCGGTTTTGCCATCGGTGAACCGGTATTAGCTTTTGCCGATAGCATTTTCGGCACGAGAGCCGGACAATTTGATATTGGCAAAGTGATGATTGTCGGTGCTTTTTATATAATTGCCGGTTTAATTCTAATTATCCTGCGAACTAACGAAAAATATGTCATTCCTACCGCAGAACAGCCCCATGTTTGGGAAGATATCCGCGACGGCATTCGTTACCTCAACAAAAATCATAAAGTTCGTAACGCTCTGATTCAATTAGTCATCTTATTCTGTATTTTTGCTGCTCTATCGGTATTAGCCGTCAGTATGGCGGAAAAACTACCCGGGTTAAAAGCTTCTCAATTCGGCTTTTTATTAGCCTCCTGTGGTGCAGGAATGGCAGTTAGTGCGATTACTTTGGGTTATTGGGGCCAAAAATTCTCCCACACCCAATTAAGTCTCTGGGGTTCCCTGGGTATGGCGGCAGCTTTAATCGGTTTATCTCTAGCCACAAAGAGTTTAATTTTAGCCTTCGCTATGACGGCTTTATTAGGGATTTTTGCCGCTTTAGTCGGGGTTCCCATGCAAACCACCCTACAGGCAGATACACCCCCCGAAATGCGCGGTAAAGTCTTTGGTTTAGAAAACAATGCCGTTAATATTGCCCTCTCTTTACCCTTAGCTGTTGCGGGTATCGCCGAAACTCAATTCGGACTCCGACCGGTACTATTAGCTTTAGCAGTTATGGCAGTTATCGGCGGTGGTTTTACTTGGTATGTTTCTGGCAATTTATCTAAAGATTAGCGGGACTTTTCAGTTATCAGTTATCAGTTATCAGTTATCAGTAATCAGGAGTCAGGAGTCAGGAGTCAGGAGATTGCCTTTATTTATTCTCCTATCTCCCCCGCAAAGAAGCGAAACTAACATTAACTAAACGGTAGCTTTTGGTAGTAATTACTGAGTAACGCACAGAAAACGGGTTTCTCGGAGAAACCCGTTTTCTACTCATGCCTCATGCAAAAAGGGGAATAAATAATCAGTCTTTAATAACCAGATTTAGTATCAGGAGACAAAGTAACCTTAAACTTGTTAGAATCAAAAAGTTGTTATTTTCTGGTAGTCATTCACCGCTCAGATTAGTTAAGATGATATTACATGACTAATAATATTGACCATGATCGCTTATTTAAGGAGTTAATCTCCACCTTTTTTGTCGAATTTTTTGAGTTGTTTTTTCCTCAAGTGATGGATTATTTAGATAGGGACTCGATTACTTTTTTAGACAAAGAAGTATTTACCGATGTCACGGAAGGAGAAAGGCATGAAAGCGATTTAGTCGCACAAGTTAAGTTTCGCGGAAAAGAATCTTTTTTTCTGATTCATCTGGAGGCGCAGGAAAGTTCCCGCCAGTGGTTTAACCGGCGAATGTTTACTTATTTTGCTCGCTTTCATGAGAAATTTGTCTTACCGATTTATCCCATTGTAATTTTTTCTTATTCAAAGCCAAAAAAAGAAGCAATTAGTCAATATGTAGTCGATTTTCCCGATTTCAAGGTTTTAGAATTTAACTATCAAGTCGTGCAATTAAATCGATTAAATTGGCGAGATTTTCTCAATCAGCCGAATCCGGTTGCTTCGGCTTTGATGGCTAAGATGAACATTGCCGACAAAGAGCGAGCCAAAGTTAAAGCGGAATGTCTGCGCTTGTTAATAACTTTACGGCTAGATGCGGCGAGAATGCAATTAATTTCTGGATTTATTGATACTTATCTCAATCTAAATCCGGTCGAAGAGATACAATTTCAAGAAGAGATTAGCACATTTAGTCAACCCGTACAGGAGGGAGTTATGCAAATTACCACCAGTTGGATGCGTCAAGGTATTGAACAAGGTATCGAACGCGAAAAGACGTTTATTATTCGCCAACTTAAACGCAAGTTAGGGGAAATTAATCCTGCATTAGAAACTAAAATCATGCAGTTAAGTATTGATGATGTCGAAGCATTAGGAGAAGCTTTATTCGACTTCTCTACGGTTGAAGATTTAATCAATTGGTTAAATACTTTAACTGCCTAGTTTTGACGTTAGCGATCGCCTTTTGTCCATCACCCGCTAAAATTTTCATCGAAAATTTGGGTCTGAAACCCCGTCGTTCTACGACGGCTTTACTGTTAAATATTAGCACATTTACGAAATATATGCTAAAATGTGAGATATGGAAAAAGCCTACTCGTTCCGATTTTACCCCACACCCGAACAAGAGTCGCTATTGCGGCGCACTTTGGGCTGTGTAAGATTGGTTTACAA